>JBOHQX010000417.1:0-3080 GCA_050732395.1 bacterium | reverse complement strand
CTGCGCCAGCGCGTTGAACACGGGCAGGAAGAACTCCATGAGCACAACGGCGCCGAGGAGCGCCAGCAGGGAAAGCAGAATGGATTCACCCATGAACTGCGCCATGAGCAGCGCACGCCGGCTGCCGACCACTTTGCGCACCCCAACTTCACGAGCGCGACGTTGGGAACGGGCGGTAGCGAGATTCATGAAGTTGACGCATGCCACGACGATAATGAAAATGGCGAGCGCGGCGAAGAGATAGAGGTAGGTGATGGCACCGAGCTTTCCCGCCGCACTGTCGAAATCTGAATGCAGATGAACATCCGTCAAACGCTGCAAGCCGAGCGTAATCGCGGTATCGGGCTCCGGCTTGGGGTAGTGTTTCTCGACAAACTGCGGGAGACTGGCCTCCAAAGCCGATGCGGCAGCCTCATCCGCTAGGAGAAGATAAGATTGAAAACTGGATTGGCCCCAATTTCCCAGGGCAAATTCGCCGATATTTGCGAAGGGAATAATGAAGTCCGGGCGAAGATGCGAAGCCTGCGGAATCTCCTGCAAAATCCCAGTCACCTGAAAATCACGACCACCGCGCTCGATGCGCAAAACCTTGCCGAGCGGATTCTCAGCGCCAAAATACTTCTGTGCCGCCGCACGACTCATGACCACGGAGAGCGAATGGCGCAGCGCAGTTTTCGGATCGCCCTGCAAAAGCGGAAAATCAAAGACTGCGAACAGCGTCGAATCGGCGTAGCAAATTCGATCCTCATAAAACTGTTTGTCTTCATGACTCACCAGTGTTCTGTCGTAAGGCGTTTGCACACGAACGATCTGGTGCACTCCGGGGTATTCTTGCTGCAGCGCCGGGGCCAGCGGGGCGGGCGTTCCGGAAAATGTATTGGTGCCGTGCTGATCGTGATCCGTCGTGATGACGCGGTAAATGCGCTCAGCGCGCTGATGAAAACGGTCGTAGTTGAGCTCGTCACGAATATACAACAGCATGAGCGCACAGCACGCCATGCCAACGCTCAGTCCCGCGATATTGATGAGCGTGTAGGCCTTGTGCCGAAGCAGATTGCGCAGGGCGATTTTGAGGTAGTTTTTGAGCATGATGACTCCAGCATCCAGTAATCAGTAATCAGTGATCAGTGTTCAACTGAATGCTGTCACCGTTTACTGGTAACTTTTTTATTCATACCGCAGCAATCACATTTAGTCACCCGAGCCTTTTTTGCTCCGGTTCAATGCCATCGCGCTAAGCACCGCGTCTAGCACAGGATCCCGGTTGTTGAGCCAATCCTGCGATGACAGGGCCACCGGAAGGTGTGGCGCGATCCACGGACGGCGGTCGTTCGCGTCGCTGTCCTGCCAATAGCGATTCGAAATGCTCACCATCATACCGCTGAACGGCAGGGTGATCGGGTTGTCCTCGCCGGTAAAATTTGGGCTCGACATGCTGGGTTCGCCGGCAAAGATTATCGTTGGAATACGCCGCTCGATCCGGTTGATGAAGTTCTGCGCCGCGGAGAAAGTTCCGCGGCTCGTGAGAACGTAAACGCGGTGTTTGGGTGAGACTGCCGCGAATCCGGAGATCGCCTCGATCAGCGGCTGAAGCAGGAGATTGTTACCGCCGTTGTTGTGCCGCACGTCAATGATCATATGATCGGCGTGTGTGGACGCCAGCGAGTCGGGAAGCCTCGACGCAAACGCGGCAAGGGACGTGTCGGCGTCGGCAACCTGGTTGAATTGAAAGTACAGCGCGTCGTGCTCCGCCAGAGAATGGAGCCAGTACGCTTTGTCCGTGTGCCGGAGATAAAGTGGTACAGGCAGCGGCGCACCGGCTGGTGCAAAGAGTTTTTTGCGCATGCGCCTGGCTGGCCCGGCCGCCAGTGTCGCCTCACGCGTTTGCCCTGCGGTGTCGATAACGGCCAGCGTAACGTAGTCAGGATTGTCTGCGGCGCCCCACGCTTCGAGAAAAGCCGGCAGAATCAGAAACAGACCGGCGAACGCCTTGAGGCCCATGGCGTTGTCCCGACTCACAAAAGGCTCCATCGCTGCGAGAATCTCCTCCGTGGTGCGAGCGCCGAAGCGCACGATCCGGCTTCCGCTCAGTTCCTGCGCCGGGCCTGTGCCAGCGATGATGAACAAACCGTCGGAAAAGAGATAAAGGTCCACGGGCAGCATGGCAAACGAGACTCGCGGTATCGGCATCGCGTACACAATCGAATGGCCATCTCCCAACATGGCCAGCAAGCGCTGCACCTCGACCATGATACGGCGATCGGACAGATCAGGAATGCGCTGCGAAAGATCAGCTGCAGCTTGCGTGAACGCCCGCGAGTGCGCGGGCCGGGTGGGACCGGCGTGGACTCGGCGAGCCTCGGCCACGAGAAAATCGAGGTCGCCACGCCATCCCGCGACTCGATCCGGTGCGCTCTTCTGCCGGCATGCGGCCATCGAGGCCATAACTCCAGCTAAAGCTGCCATAGCAACAAAGACAAACAACGAAACTTTCATCTCTGATATACTCCTCCTGCATTCAGATCGCAAAGTTCCCATCTCCCGAAACGCGATTTCATCTCTTCACATTATTCATAACGAAGCGCTTCGACCGGATTCGCCAACGCCGCTTTGATCGCCTGCGTACTCACGGTGGCGAGAGCGATCACCAGCGCCAATCCACCTGCTGATGCGATCACCCACCCTCCAACTTCCGTGCGATAGGCAAAGTCTTGCAACCATCGATTCATCAAATAATACGCGATTGGAGTAGCAACAACAATCGCAATCAGCACCAGCTTGGTGAAGTCTTTTGAGATCATCAGCACAATGCCGGAGACGGTGGCGCCCAGTACTTTGCGCACACCGATTTCTTTGGTCCGTTGTTCCGCCGTGAAAGAAGCGAGACCGAATAAACCTAGGCAAGCGATGAAGATGGCAAGAAAGGAAAAAGTACCGAAGACTCTGCCCAGGTGCTGCTCGGCGCGATACATTTGATCGAAGCCCGCGTCCAGAAAAGAGTAATCGAACGGCAAGTTCGGCTCGACGGCGCGCCATTTCTCTTCGAGGCGGGCAAGGCTGGCGAGTAGGTGCGATGGTTG
>JBOHQX010000416.1:0-9031 GCA_050732395.1 bacterium | reverse complement strand
CGGCGTCGCCCTGCTTTCCGGAAGCTATCCCGCCTTGTTCTTGTCGAGGTTTTCACCGGTGCGGGTTCTCAAAAGCGCATCCGGAAATTCAATTGGCGGTAGCCGGCTGCGCCAGGGCCTGGTGGTGATGCAATTCGTCATCTCGATCGCGCTCATCATCGGCACCCTGGTGGTCTTCAACCAGCTCAACTTTTTGCGCGAGAAATCGCTCGGTTTCAATACGGAGCAGATTGTTGCCCTGCCGATCCATGATGATGAAAACCTCGATCGGGGTTTTGTGCCATTCAAAAATAAATTGCTGCAATCTGCGGGCGTCGTCAGCGTATCGGCGGCAAACTGGCTTCCCGGCATCGAGGGCGGCGAGTACACGCCGGCGCAGTTGGAGAGCATGTCGGAAGAGTTGCAAGGAAACGTTCGAGTCATCTACGTGCGTGACGATTTTCTGCGGACGATGGGCATACCGATAACCGAAGGCCGTGATTTTTCGCAGGAATACGCAGCCGATGCCGACCACGGCTTTATTTTAAATGAGACTTGCTGGCGAGGAATTCGCAATGAAGCCTCCCAACGCGGCATGGCGCTCGACACTCCCATCGACAAAGGCTTCCGCATTTTTTATACTGAGTTTGGCAAACTGGTTTATGAAAGAAGAGGGAAGATCGTCGGCGTGGCCAAAGACTTTCATCTTGAAAATCCACGGTTCGCCCTCGGAACTGCTGTGCTCGCTTTGGTCGGTGATGATGATGAAGAACACAATCGGCTCACCCACTTTCTCGTGCGCGTCGCTCCGGGAAATGCCCGCGAGACTATGAATCATATCGAAACGGTGTGGAACGAGAATTTTTCCCACCGGCCTTTTGAGCCGATCTTTCTCGACGAGAAGTTAGCGAAGGCTTATCAAGTCGAGGCCATGTTCGGCCAGATCGTTGGCGCTTTTGCCATTCTCACCATCTTCATTGCCGGGCTGGGGCTTTTGGGACTCGCCTCGTTTACTGCCGAGCGACGCACCAAGGAAATCGGCGTTCGCAAAGTGCTCGGCGCTTCGGTTTCCAGTATAGCGGGATTGCTCTCAAAAGAATTTGTCAAACTGGTTCTGATCGCCAATGTCGTGGCGTGGCCGGTGGCATATTTTGCGATGAACAAATGGCTGCAGGATTTTGCTTATCGCATCGAGATCGGTTGGTGGATATTCGCGCTGGCAGGCGGAACGGCGCTGGTCATTGCGCTGCTGACAGTGAGTACGCAAGCCCTCAAAGCAGCGCTGGCGAATCCGGTCGATTCTTTACGATATGAATGAAATTCGTCAGTAGCCGGTGGCCAGTTGTCCGTTGCTTTATTTGAATAATGACAGACAATGACAACGAACCACTCACAACGGACAACGATCATGTTCAAAAACTATATCAAAATCGCCATTCGAAATTTGCGCCGTCACAAAGGCTACACGTTGATCAACCTGGCCGGTTTGGCAGTGGGGATGGCGTGCGGTGCCTTGATCTTGTTGTACATTCGGCACGAGCTTAGCTACGATCGTTTTCACCAAAAAGCCGCGCGTGTTTATCGGCTGACCAGTGCCTTTGAACAAGGAGGCATGGGCAATCCTTCCTCGGTGATAGCTGCTGCGGTCGGTCCGGCGCTGGTAGAAGATTACCCTGAGATTACCAATGCCGTTCGTTTGCAACCGCCGTACAACACCACACTCGTGCAATATCAGGAGAAACAGTTTTATGAAGCGGGCGTCTATTTGGCCGATCCGAGTCTTTTCGATATTTTTAATTTTCCGTTGCAACAGGGCGATGCCAAAACTGCGCTACTAAATTCGTCGTCCGTCGTTCTAAGCTCGGAAGCGGCGCACAAATATTTTGGCGAGGAAAATCCCATTGGCAAAATTCTCCGCATCGAGCGCGGCAAAGGCGAGTTTCATGTGACCGGAATCCTGCAGCCGATACCAACCGCCTCGCACCTTCGACCTAATTTCATCATTCCGTTCAGCATCCTTGAGCAGCAGGGACAATTGGAAAATTGGGGGAATTTCAGTTTTCCCACATACGTTTTGTTGCGAGAAAACACACCCGTCGCGACCGTGGAAAGCAAGCTGCCTGATTTTGTCAAAAGACATTACGCGTCGATATCGCCCGGAACATCGCTGCATTTGGACATGCAACCGCTGGCCGATGTTCACCTGCACTCGGATTTTGACAATCCGGCGGGGAAATTGAGTGCAATGACGTATATTTATTTTTTTGCGGCGCTGGCCTTTTTGATCATTGCCGTGGCTTGTTTCAATTTCATGAATTTGGCGACGGCGCGTTCACAACCTCGCGCCCGTGAAGTCGGCGTGCGCAAAGTCGTCGGTAGCCGGCGGATGCAGCTCATTTGCCAATTTCTTGTTGAGTCGTTCGTTCTCTCTTTTGCAGCAATCATCGGCGCGGTTGTGCTCATTGAGTTCTTCCTGCCGGCGTTTAATGGATTGGCGCAAAAAGAATTGCGCTTGCAATACAGCTCGGATGGAATGCTCGTCGCCGGATTTATCGCGCTGGCGATCATCGTTGGTCTCGCCGCCGGCAGCTATCCGGCTTTTTTTCTCTCTCGCTTTCAGCCTGTCGAGGTTTTGAAAGGCGGCTCGCGCACCGGAGCTTTCGGGGCGCGCTTGCGGCAGGCCCTGGTGATCGGCCAATTCGCCATTTCGATTTTGCTGATGGCATGTACCCTCGTCGTCAATGACCAGATCGAGTTCGTCCACCACAAACGGTTGGGATTTGATAAAGAGCAGGTCGTGGTCGTACCGTTGCGCGGCGAGCATCAGAACGATTGGCCGGTTCTGAAAACCGAGCTTTTGCGGCATCCGGAGATCAGCCACGTGACCGCCTCCTCCGCGGTTCCCGCCGACGCGAATTTTTGGGTCACGATCTCACGACGTGGCGACGCCGAAGGCGCAAAAGATATTTACACCTACCAAATCGATTATGATTTTTTTGCGACGTTGGGAATGGAGCTGGCGGCAGGCCGGTCGTTGTCGCGCGAGTTTCCCAGTGACAGCGCGCAGGCTTTCGTGTTGAATGAAACTGCCGTGAAGAGGTTTGGCTGGGAATCAGCCCAGGCCGCGATTGGGCAACCGTTCGTCTGGCTCGCATTTGGCGGCATGGAGAAAAAAGGAATGGTCGTTGGCGTGGTGAAAGATTTTCATTTTCGCCCGCTTTATGAAGAAATCGCGCCGGCAGTATTTCATCTCATGCCGTGGGGAAAAAGTTTTCTCCTGGTGCGCGTTCGATCCAACCGTATGGAGCAAGCGCTGAACATTCTCAAAACGCAATGGCGCACCCTTGACCCGACGCGTCCGCTCGAATTTTCTTTCATGGACGCCAAAGTCGAAACGCAATACGGCGCGGAGACGCGCTTGCTGAAGATTTTCAGCATCTTTTCCGGCTTCGCCATTTTTATTTCGTGTCTGGGCCTTTTCGGGCTGATCTCCTTTACTGCTGAACAGCGCACTAAGGAGATTGGTATTCGCAAAGTATTGGGCGCCACCGTCTCCAGCATTGTTTTTATGTTGTCAAACAGCTTCACGAAATTGGTGGTCATAGCGTTTGTCGTTGCCACTCCACTGGCGTGGTGGGCGATGAACGCATGGCTGCAAAACTTTGCTTATCGTGCTCATCTCGGCTGGTCGAAATTCGCCTTGGCCGGCGGAGGTGCGCTACTCATCGCATTGCTTACCGTGAGCACGCAAGCCCTCAAAGTAGCGTTCGCGAATCCGGTGGAGGCACTGCGGTACGAATAGCAAAGCGCATGGCGCAATGAGCATAGCGTATGATACGCTCTGCGCCATGCTCTCTGCGCTACGCCAGGAGAGACCATGCTCAAAAACTACCTCACCACCGCCCTGCGCAATTTGCTGCGGCGCAAGGGACATTCTTTCATCAACGTCGCCGGGCTCACGCTCGGGCTGGCGTGCTGTTTGATCATTTTTCAGTACGTCGCCTTCGAGTACAGCTTTGATTCGTTCAATACCAATGCGCCCGATCTTTACCGCGTGGTGCAAGCAACAGTACGCAGCGGGCGGGAGCCGGAAACCAAAGCGCTCAACGGCTACGCGATGGGACCAGCATTGGCGCAGAGCGTGCCCGAAGTCGTCCGCTTCACGCGGCTGCATCCGGACTACGATGAACCCGTGGTTTCCCATTCGGCGCAGCCGGAGAAGGCATTTGAAGAGGAGAACGTCTATTACGCCGATCCTGCGTTCTTGGAGATGTTCTCGTATCCGCTCGTGTTGGGCGATCCATCGCGCGCGCTTGCCGAGCCTGGCACGCTTCTCCTTTCTGAATCAATGGCGCGAAAATATTTTGGCTCTGAGAATCCGCTCGGGCAGGTGCTCAATGTGAACGGGTGGATCAGCGGCGCGTTCAGCGTGAATGGTGTCTTTCGCAACGTGCCCGCGAACTCGCATTTGCAATTTGACTTTCTGCTGCCCATTTCGGACCTGATGCAGAAGAGTGCCTATAAAGATCCTGAAAACGGCTGGACGTGGCAGAACTTCAACACCTACGTGCAACTGCGTCCGGAGGCCGCAGAAAACCTGGCCGCGGTGGAGCAGAAGCTCACGGAGGTGCTGCTGGCCAATCGCGGGGAAAATTTCAAGCGCACCAATACTACGGCGGAGTTGCGCGCCCAGCCTTTGCGAGACATTCACCTCAACGCCGCCGTTTTCGCGCCCGAGGTGGTGCAAGGGAGCCATCGCACCGTCTACTTCTTCGTGATGATCGGACTGATCACCTTGGCGATCGCACTGGTGAATTACGTGAACCTCGCCACCGCGCGCGCACTGGATCGCAGCCGGGAAGTCGGCGTGCGCAAAGTGATTGGCGCGCAACGCAGGCAGCTTATCCTGCAATTCCTGCTCGAATCCGCGCTGACCAATCTCGCAGCGCTCGCGCTGGCGATTGTGCTCGCCGAAATTCTCCGGCCGTTTGTAAACGATCTCGCCGGCACGCAGCTCACGGACTGGGCGTGGTCGAATCCGCGAGTGTGGATTTTGTCGCTCACCATGTTCTTCGCCGGCACTTTGCTGGCCGGGCTTTACCCGGCGTTCGCGCTTTCCGCGTTTCGGCCGGTCACCGTGCTGAAATCGAAATCTGGATCATCTTCACTCCGGCTTTGGCTGCGGCAGGGACTTGTCGTGTTGCAGTTCGCGGCTACGGTCGGCTTGCTCATCGGAACTGGGATTGTCTACACGCAGCTCGAGCACATGCGGCATATGGATCTCGCCATCAATCTCGAACAGGTTCTCGCCGTGCCCGGGCCGCGCGTGTTCGGCGAAGACAGAGACAAAACGCAGGCGCAGCAACGTCTCATTCACGAGCTGCGCCAAATTCCTGCAATCCGGCAGATTGCCACCTCCAGCGCCTTGCCCGGTCGCGGCTTCACTTCGTATTCCTCCAACCTGCGGCGCGAGACTGCCGATCCGGCCACAGGTGTGAATGGCGCCGTGGCGTGGGTGGACAGCAGTTTCGCCGCGCTCTACGGACTCGAGTTGATCGCGGGCGGCGGGTTCAAGGGAATTTCACCGCATACTCCGGAAGGCGAGCCGCAGCCCGTCATTGCCAATGAAACTGCAATCAAGGCCATGAATTTCGACACGCCCAACGAGGCGCTGCTGCAGTTGATCACGTTGGGAGGCGCCTCCTTCAAAATCGTCGGCGTGTTCAAAGACTTCAACTGGTCTTCCGCGCATGTTCCCCGGGAAGCTGCGCTTTTTAGGTTGACACCCATCGGCGGCTTCTTTTCATTGAAGGTCAGCACGGAGAATCTGCCGCAGACCATCGCTGAGATCGAGAGCATTTACCGCTCTCTTTTCCCCGGCAATCCGTTCAGTTATAGTTTCGTGGATGAAAAATTCGACGAGCAGTATCGCAACGACCGGCGCTTTGCCGCGCTGTTCAGCGTCTTCGCCGGCCTCGCCATTTTGATTGCCTCTTTGGGTCTGTTTGGGCTCGCATCGTTTTCAGCCCGGCAGCGCACCAAGGAAATCGGCGTGCGCAAAGTGCTCGGCGCTTCCGTCGCCGGCATTGCCGCACTGCTCTCCAAAGATTTCATCAAACTCGTCCTCTTTGCAAACCTCTTCGTCTGGCCCGTGGCCTATTACGTGATGAACAACTGGCTGCAAGGCTTCGCCTATCGCATCGAGATCAGTTGGTGGATGTTCGCGCTGGCGGGAGGAATGGCGATGTTGATTGCCTTGCTGACGGTGAGCACGCAGGCGATCAAAGCCGCGCTGGCGAATCCGGTGGAGGCGCTGCGGTATGAATAAAAAAGTTACCAGTTATCAGTGTTCAGTAAACAGTAATCTTATAACTGAACATCAACAAAACGATTATTGAAGAGCGCCAGATGTACAAGCCGTTAGATTACGCATTAGGAGCGTCGAAAATGAAGCCCCGATTTTTATTTGCTTGCAGCCTGCCGTGCATTGCCCTGCTGACCTTTAAGGATACCAATGGCAATGGACCGCGCTCGACGCCAACAGTACGAAAGAGCTGGCGTGCCTGGATGTGTTTGGACAGTATTGAAGGAAACCATCATGTTCAAAAACTATATCACCACTACCCTCAGAAAGCTGAGCCGGGAAAGAAGCTACACGGCGATCAACGTGCTTGGCCTGGCGCTTGGCATCACGTGCAGTCTCATGCTTTTTTTGTTGATCAAATATGAGCTGAGCTTTGACACTTTTCACGCCAAGGCGGATCGGATCTGCCGCGTCAATACGATCTATGTGCGCGCCGAAGGAGAAGTGCACGATACCGGCACGCCCCTTCCATTCGGGCCGGCGCTGCGCAAGGATTTCCCCGAGCTGGAAAAAGTGGCGATGGTCGATTATGAGTCTGACGGCTTGATCACGATCGTGGACGGCGACAAAGCGCCCGTGCGCTATCAGGGAAAAAGTGGTGTCGTGTTCATCGAGCCTGATTTTTTTGATATGTTCGACTTCCCGTGGATTACCGGCCATCCCAAAACGCTCGCCGAGCCGAACAACGTCGCGCTCACCGAAGAGCTTGCGCAAAAATATTTTCCAAATGAAAATCCCGTCGGCAAGCGCCTCCGGCTTGATAACAAGCTCGATCTGAACGTCACCGGCGTCCTCAAAAACTTTCCTGCCAATACGGATTTTCCCTTCAAGCTGTTGGTCTCTTTCCTCACCGTGAAAGAGCTTGGCTACGATTTAGGGTCGTGGCAGAACACGAAGAGCGATTTGCAAACCTATGCTTTGCTTCCGGAGAATCTCGCATTCAAAAATTTCGAAAGCCGGCTTCCTGCTTTTCGTGAAAAATATTGGACCCCCAAGGATCGTGTGAATAAAATAGTGCACACCGTCCAGCCTCTGCGGGAGATCCATTTCGATACGCGTTACGGTACGTTCTCCGGCAAGGTGACCAGTAAAGCGACGATTTTAGCTTTCGCGTTGATCGGATTCTTTCTCATCGTGACCGCTTGCATCAACTTTGTGAATTTGGCTACGGCGCAGGCCATCGACCGCGCCAAGGAAGTCGGCGTTCGCAAAGTGTTGGGCGCAAATCGCCTGCAACTGATCCGGCACTTCATGGGCGAGACGTTTGTCATTACGGTGTTTGCCGTCTTCCTCGCTGTGGCCCTGAACGAGCTTCTGCAGCAGCGTTTCGCCGAGATCATGAAGTTAAGAATCAGCTTCGATCTCTTTGGCGATCTGGCGGTTTTGGGATTTTTATTAGTCATCATCGTGATCGTTAGTCTCTTGTCAGGATTTTATCCTGCTCTAGTGCTTTCCGGTTTTCAACCGGCACTTGCCTTAAAAAGTAAAAACACGACAAAACAGGGTAGCGGGCTTTCGCTGCGGCGTGGATTGGTCATCGTCCAGTTTGCGATTTCTCAGGCGCTCGTCATCGGCACGCTCATCATCGCGGCGCAGATGGGTTATTTCCACAATAAAGATTTGGGGTTCAACAAAGATGCAATCGTCACGGTGGCGCTGCCGAATCGCGATCAACTAAAACTCGAAAGTCTGCGCACGCAATTGTTGCAAAAGGCCGGCGTCAAAAATGTCAGCCTCGCCTATACCAGCGCCTCTTCGGGAAGAAATTGGAGCACCTCATATCATCATAAGCTCGGCGATCACCTTGAAGAACACGTCGCCTCTCTCAGGTTTGCCGATGCGCGATACTTCGAAACGTACGATCTGCAACTGCTCGCTGGTCGAGCTTACGCCGAGAGTGATACGATCAAAGAATTCGTCGTCAATGAAGCGCTGGTCAGGCAACTGGGATTTGCAAGCCCGCAAGAGGCGATTGGCGAATACCTCACCTTTTGGGATGCTCCGGCGAAGCCGATTGTGGGCGTGGTCAAGAATTTTCATCTGTTGTCTTTGCACGACGAAATCAAGCCCTGTTTAATGGCAACGAATGCGAGCTCTTATCATCAAGCCGGCATCAAAATAAATCTTCAAAATGCGCCGGCGATTTTGCAGCATATCGAAAAGGTTTGGAACGCGACTTTTCCCGAAAACGTTTTTGAATACAAATTCCTGGTTGATACCATTGCCGAGTTTTATGAAGGCGAGGAAAAGATGTCACAGCTTTTGCGAATATTTGCGGGCATCGCAATTCTCATTGGTTGCCTGGGATTATTCGGTCTGGTGTCATTCATGGCGGCGCGGCGCACGAAAGAGATCGGCGTTCGCAAAGTTTTGGGCGCGACCGCCGGCGATGTCCTGGCGCTTTTCTCGAAAGAGTTCGCCGTATTGATTCTCGTCGCCTTTCTCCTTGCCGCGCCGATTGCTTATTTTGCCATGAAAGATTGGCTGGAGAATTTCGTATATCGTATCAACGTCGGGCTCGAGGTGTTCCTGGTAACGCTTGTTGTCACGTTCATCATCGCTGGCCTCACCGTGGGCTATCGTGCCCTCAAAGCGGCGCTGATGAATCCGGTGGAGGCGCTGCGCTATGAGTAATCAATAACCAGTGATCAGTAACCAGTGATCAGTATTCAGTAAACTGAACACGAT
>JBOHQX010000415.1:0-21709 GCA_050732395.1 bacterium | reverse complement strand
AGATGAACAAGATTGATCCTTATCCTGTAAATCTTGTTCATCCTGTCAAAAAATCTTCAAGATTTTATTCTGAGTTTGTTTCGCTAATCGCTTAACGTGAGCCGTGCTGCGGAAGGGAGAAACGAATGAACACTGATTTCGGCAACAGGTTTTTCCGGCCATCCGCGATGATGACCAATTGCGTGGTTCATCCCATTTCAATGGCGCTGTTCGCAGGCGTGACCACGCTGTCCGCCGCCGATGGCCCCAACAAACTGATCATCAACGCGGATCAGGGCAAGGAAACCATCAGTCGACATATCTACGGCCATTTCTCCGAGCATTTGGGGCGGTGCATTTATGGCGGTTACTGGGTTGGTGAAGATTCGCCCATACCCAATACTCGAGGAATAAGAAACGACGTCGTTGCCGCATTGAAAAAAATCAACATCCCCAATCTTCGCTGGCCCGGTGGCTGCTTTGCAGATGAGTACCACTGGCGAGACGGCATTGGGCCGCGCAGCAACCGTCCGAAGATGATCAATACCCACTGGGGCGGAGTCACTGAGGACAACAACTTCGGCACTCACGAGTTCATGGACTTGTGCGAGCAATTGGGCACCGAGGCATACATTTGCGGGAACCTCGGCAGCGGCACGGTCGAGGAAATGTCGAAATGGGTTGAATACCTGAATTTTGACGGCGTGAGCCCAATGGCCGACGAACGAAGGAAAAACGGCCGCGAAAAAGCCTGGGGCGTCAAGTATTGGGGGGTCGGAAATGAAAACTGGGGTTGTGGTGGAAATATGACCGCGGAGTTCTATGCCGATCAGTATCTCAGATATGCCACTTATTGCAGAAACTATGGTGACAACCGGCTCTTGAAAGTGGCCGGCGGACCCTATGGTGACAATTTTGAATGGACCGAGGTTTTGATGAAAAAAGTGGGCCTCCGGCACATGTGGGGTCTCTCCCTGCACTATTACACGACGGATTGGTCGAATAAGGGATCGGCAACAGTATTCGATGAAAGGAAGTACTTTGACGTGTTGGATCGGTGCGTGAAAATATCGCCTATCCTCGACAAACACGCCCTCATCATGGACAAGTACGATCCGGAGAAAAAGGTAGCCCTGGTCGTTGACGAATGGGGTACGTGGTACGACGTCGAGCCGGGCACCAATCCAGGATTTTTGTTCCAGCAGAATACCATGCGCGACGCCCTCGTCGCCGGCATTCACCTGAACGAATTCAACAAGAGGTGCGATCGCATTCGCATCGCCAACCTTGCCCAGACCATCAACGTGCTCCAGGCGCTGATCTTGACGCAGGATGCGAAGATATTATTGACTCCCACGTATCACGTGTTTGAGATGTACAAGGTTCATTACGACGCCACGCTGCTGCCGGTCAACCTGGTGAGCGTGGACTACGTTTTCGGTGAAAACAAGCTTACGGCCTTGAATGCCTCGGCTTCGAAGGATAAGTCAGGAAAGATCCATGTTTCCATCTGCAATTTGGATCCCAACAAGCCCAACAAGGTTGAATGTGAATTGCGTGGCGTCGACGTGAAAAAAGTCTCCGGCCGGGTGTTGACCGCGCCGGCGATGAATTCGCACAATACTTTTGACAGCCCGAGCGTCGTCAAGCCTGAACTTTTTAAGGATGTTTCATTGAGTGGTGGGAAATTGACTGCGACGCTCCCGGCAAAGTCGGTTGTGGTTTTTGAAATTGAGTGACATTGAACCAACCTCAACGCCCTGAATGCAAAATGAGTACCGCGAAGTACATCGTTCCGTTGCTCGTGGCGGTTACGCTTTCCTGTGAATCTGAAAAAGCCGAAGGCGATTATCCCATTACGCCTGTGCCTTTTACCGATATCACTTTGAAGGATAATTTCTGGTCCAAAAGAATCGAGACCAATAGCGCCGTTACGATTCCATTTGGCTTTAACAAATGTGAGGAAGAAGGCCGGAAAGGGATTTTGAATATTATCTGACTCATAACCCCAGATAAATTCACCTTCAACAAGAATCGAATATACGTACTTACTTTCAAAAGAAAGAGAGCTCAGGATGAAAAGACAACTCAACCAGCCTAGCAGGTTGCTGAAAAACTCTTTTGAATGTCATTCCCGCAAAAGCGGGAATACAGAAAATCCATCAAAATCATGGATTCCCGCTTTCGCCGGAATGACAAATCGTAGCGATTTGCGACCTTTTCAGCATCCCGCTAGAAGCGAAAAGCTTCAACTTATTCTTCTTTCCTTTTGTTTGATCCGGATTGTGTTCTATTCACAATCAAATGCTCAGACATTATCCGTACAGGGAAGAGTTACTGCCTCCAGGTTTGGGGTGCAAAATGCCTCTGTGACCTTTATCGACAACGCCGACACCACACGAAGATTTTCGGCTTTGACGGATGCTGCCGGGTTTTATCAGGTCGGTCTGATCACGTCGGTAGAATCCAATACAAATAACCTCCCGGATAATTTTGAGCTAGGACAGAGCTTTCCAAATCCGTTTTCTTCCTCAACTGCTATACCCTATCGGCTCAAACGGGAATCACATGTTCGAGTGACAATCTTGGACATACTGGGAAGGGAAGTAAGAAAACTTGTTGTTGGTAGCCAGATTGCCGGTTCACATAACATATTCTGGGATGGCCGAAACAACTTTGGCAAAAGAGTAGCCAGCGGCATTTACCTTTACAAGCTTCAGGCCGGAGATGAATCTCGGGTAAGAAAAATGATTTTTGATTCAGGTGGTGAAGGCTCGGTATCACTTCCGCAAACGCTTTCCTCATCAATGCCGAAAATAGATAAGGTTACAGGGCAATATGTTCAAGCTGGGAATTATTCGGTTCGAATCGAAAATACTGACAACACTTTCCCAGTAATCGTTCCTCAACAAGTTGATAACGTTCCGGTACAGACTGATACAACGATTGATTTCAGTGTTACTTACATCGCGTCAACTGTTGTCAATTTAGACAGTGTTCATCAGACTATTAGAGGCTTCGGTGCAGCCAACATACTCCAATGGCGGCCTGATATGACAGATTCTGAAATTGAGACCGCTTTCGGTTCCGGTGAGGGACAGCTTGGTTTTACGATTCTACGCCTGCGTGTTCAACCTGAGAGGAATCAATGGAGCATTAACGTACCGACAGCAAAGAAAGCCCATGACATGGGTGTACTTATTATTGCTTCACCCTGGTCTCCTCCTGCATCTATGAAGACCAATAATAATTTAGTAGGTGGTGAACTTAGAGAAGATGCTTATGATGACTATGCAGCCCATTTAGATGCATTTGCAGATTACATGGCTGCAAACGGCGTCCCGTTGTATGCCATATCCG
Source organism: bacterium (assembly GCA_050732395.1). Lineage (GTDB taxonomy): Bacteria > Zhuqueibacterota > Zhuqueibacteria > Zhuqueibacterales > Zhuqueibacteraceae > JBIOXB01. Next base: position 18,370 of record JBOHQX010000415.1, on the reverse strand, counting down.
TTCAAAATGAACCAGACGTGAATGTTACGTATGAATCATGTGACTGGAGTCCGGAGCAGATGGCAAAATTTATGAGAGAAAATGCACACACGATTGGAACCAGGGTGATGGCTCCGGAATCTTTTCAGTTCAGGCGACAAATGTCTGATCCGATACTTAATGATTCACTTGCTACCGCAAATTTGGATATTGTTGCCGGGCATATTTACGGCGGTGGTTTGGCCCGCTATCCATTGGCGGAAGAAAAAGGAAAAGAAGTTTGGATGACTGAGCATTTATCCGGTGAGACTAGTCAGGCAAACGATTGGTCATGGGCTTTCCCCGTTGCAAAAGAAATCAACGATGCCATGCAAGCCGGTATGAGCGCTTATGTTTGGTGGTATATTGTCAGATTTTATGGACCAATAAGTGATGGAGAGAGAAACAGTGGCACGAAAGGAGAAGCTACAAAAAAGGGTTATGTTATGTCTCAATACTCGCGATTTATTCCTCCGGGATATTACCGCGTCGACTCCAGGAGTTGGCCGCCTGGGGGGAATCTTTCTGTTACGGCATATAAGGATGATTCATCTTCCAAGGTCGTTCTTGTTGCCATAAATACAAGTTCATCACCACTGGATGTGGCCTTCAGAATAGAGATTGGCTCAATAACCAGTTTTTCTACTCACACAACTACACAATTTCAGAATTGCGTTCAGGGGGATGATGTCGACGTAATCGACAATAGATTTACTTACAATTTAGGGGCATCAGGCATAACGACTTTTGTTTCGAATTAGGTATTCTGCAATCTGATCGAGCTACAGCTTCAAGTCGGGAACCATTCATCGCTGTCATTCAGCAGGAATCCTGGTAGGCGCTGTCGCAGGATCAGATGGCAATGTCCTGTGCGCGCGATGTGGGCTGCACTGACCAAGGTTCCCGAAAGGGCCTTGCGGACTTCTGAATGACGAACCTGGGCTTTGCGGGCAAGTCTTGAACTGAACGTTGCCGTATGAGAAAGAAGGACCATATGCGCTTTTATATCGGTTGTTTTCTTTTCTGTTTTTCTTCAGCACTAATAGCACAACCCTCCGGCGGCCCGTACGGTCCGATGCGGCAAGCCTATAAGTTGCCCACCGGCCCAGGCAAAATCTATTACGTCGCGCCCGACGGACAGGCCGAACAAACCGGCGAGTCCTTGAGCAAGCCGACAACCATCGAAGCCGCCATCGCACGTGTGAAGACCGGCGATGCGATCATCATGCGCGGCGGCACCTATCGCACCGGCAATTTGACATTGAATCAGGGCATCACGATACAGCCTTATGCGGATGAACAACCTATTTTAAAGGGTACGTTCATAGTAAGTGACTGGAAGCAGCAAGACAACGGATTATGGGTCACCAAATGGTCGCGTTTATTTCCCACCAAACCCCAGGACTGGTGGCGGCGTCATCGCGAAGGAAAGAAAACGCCGCAGCATCGTTTCAACAACGACATGGTGCTCGTGGACGGCAGGTTCCTGCAATCGGCCGGCTGGGAGGGCGAATTGGATGAGAATACTTTTTATATCGACTATGAAACGGGGTTGATTTATCTCGCGGTTGATCCGACGGACAAATTGGTGGAGATCACCGCGTTTGATGTGGCCATCTTGAGAACGACGAAAGAAATTCACGGCAAGACTTCCGATCGCAAAGGCTACACGATTCGAGGAGTCACCTTCACGCAATACGCTTTTCGCGCGCTCGAGATCGAAGGCACTGAGCCGGAAGGATTGTCCGACGAATCGAAACACGGTAAAGAAGTCGTGGGTACGACGCTGGAGCATTGCACGATCTCCTCCTGCTCGCGCGTCGCGGGCTATCTGCGCGGCGATCACATGACGATCCGGCATTGCAAGGTGAGCGATACCAGCACCGAAGGCATTTACATCATCGCTTCGAACGACGTCCTGCTGGAAAAGAACATCTTCACGCGCAACAATATCGAAAACATTACCGGCTACTATCCGGCGGCGGTGAAGATCTTCAATCAAAGCTATCGCGTGACGTGCAACGACAATCTCGTGATCGATCTTCCCAATTCCAACGGCATCTGGTACGACGTCGGCAATGTCGATGGCGTGTTCATCAACAATTGGATTGAAGGCGTCGGGCGCATCGGCGAAACCATCAATACGGATCAGCTCTGGCCGAGCGACAATGGTTTCTTTTTTGAAATATCCAAAGGCGCAATTTGTGCCGGCAACGTATTCGTCAATTGTGATCACGGTCTCATGGTTCTCAATGCCTCCAACGTTCAAATCTACCAAAACACGTTCATCAACAGCATGGTCTGCATCGGCCGCAACTCGCGCAGCGCCCAGGGAGACCATTTCGGCTGGCATCCCAGCACCGGGCCGGATGTTGGTGAACGCGAGGGGCACGTCTTCGTCAATAATTTGCTTGTTGGCGGTGATAGCTTTAACCGACCACTTTTGTTCGTTTGGCAGCAGGCAACACTGTGCCAGCAGCTCACGCAATCGCAACTCAAACAGCTTGATTACAACACGTATGTGCGGGGCACAGAAAAAACCTCCTATCCCTTGATGCTGTGGGGCCCGGCAGCAAACGAAAAATGCCAAGTGGGATTCGAGTCTCTGGAGCATCTGCGCAAGCTTCATCCGGAATTCTCGGCAAACAGCCGGTTTTATGCCAGCTATGATGGCCCTTTATTCAAAGGCATGGAGTTGGGAAATTACCAATTGTCGCCGGCATTCGCGGAATCGAAGGCAGCAATGCAGCTTCCGGCGGAGATCGGCAAGTTGCTCAGTCAGTCCAAGAAAGATGCTCGATACGTTGGAGCATATCCGCCAATGCCATGAGTTTTGAAGAATTTCATGACAGAAAAATGCAGGGCAGAAAAATTCTTACGGCTTCTCGATGTACATTGTCTTGTATCGCTTTAATGTTACAAGGCTTGTAACTATTCGGGTATATTGAAGGTAAGACTATTTAGGGCAAAACTATCTTGACAATGTTAAGTTACCCTCAAAGCCGCTGTTGTCTGTCATGCTGTAAGCATCTTCCCAAGAGGGCTGCACCAAGACCTAGGAAGGATGCTTACAGCATGACAGTTGAGATGACGCGGATTTAGCTTAACATTGTCAAGCTACCAAACTCAACAGAAACATCTTATGGTTTTGCCCTTAATAGTCTTGCCATTTTGGAAAAATACCTGAATGGCTATCAAGGCTTTATGTTTCTGTCTTTCAGTTTTCTGTCACCGCTTTTGATCAAGCAATCTTAGCATGTTAAGCCCAAATAGGTTTTGAAGATGAAAAAGCAAACCAGATTTTGTCATTCACACATGCACCTGAAACGCGTGAGCATCGATCTCAAAATGCTTTGCAGTGCTTTTGTGTCGCTGCTCATTTGCACGAACAGGTTTTTGCCGGTCGATTCGATTGCGCAGCCTCTTGCCGCCAGCAAGAGCAAGTTTGTAGGCAACATCATCGGCAACGGCTTCAGTATTCGGGAAAACAACTTCAAGAAATATTGGAATCAAGTCACGCCGGAGAATGCCGGCAAGTGGGGCAGCGTCGAGTTCAGTCCGGGTAGTTACAATTGGACGCAGCTTGACAATATTTACAATTTTGCCAAGACCAACGGTTTTCCCTACAGACACCATACTCTAGTGTGGGGAAGCCAGCAGCCCGGTTTCATCGCCAGCATGGATTCGGCGAGCCAGTACCAGGAAGTCGTGAACTGGTTCATGTCGGTTGGGCAAAGGTATCCTGAAGCGGATTTCTGTGATGTTGTCAACGAGCCTCTCCACGCCCCACCGCCGTACAAAAATGCCCTTGGCGGAGACGGTGCCACGGGCTGGGATTGGGTGATAAAGGCATTCGAATTGGCGAGACAATATTTGCCGCCGAAAACGCAATTGCATTTGAATGAGTATAGCGTCATCAATGACGGCAATGCCAACGCGCGATATACACAAATCATCCACCTGTTAAAAGACCGGGGATTGATCGACGGCATTGGCGTACAGGGACATCATTTTGAAGTGGATGGCGGCGCTTCCATGACCACATTGCAGAACAATTTGACCAATCTCGCGGCAACCGGGCTGCCGATCTACATTACTGAACTCGACATCAATCAGCAAAGCGACAACACGCAATTGCAAAGGTATCAGACCATATTCCCCGTGCTCTATGAACACCCGGGCGTTAAAGGGATAACGCTCTGGGGATATGTAGAGTTCGAAACCTGGAGGCCGTACACGCATCTGGTTACAGAGCGCCTGGCAGAACGCCCTGCGCTCCAATGGCTGCATACATATCTTGCAAGCCCGCTGCGGCCCGTGCTGCTTTCGCCCCTTGGGACAACCGGCGAGGCGCGCAATCCCCTTTTGATCTGGCACGCTGCGGAATCCGCGGCCTCTTACCATATTCAGGTTGCGGGCAATAGCAGGTTCTCAACTCTCGTCATGGATTCCACGGTTGCAGACACACTCCTGCAATTGCCTCCACTTGACGCAAACGTGCAATTCTACTGGCGTGTCAGTGCGGCGAATGTACATGGATCGAGTGCATACTCGGCCGTTGGTAGTTTCACGACCGGGGACGTGATCTCGGCCGTCGAAGAACACAATGGATTACCAACGGCGTTTAAGTTGTTTCAGAATCACCCCAATCCGTTCAATCCCATGACCAGCGTGCCGTATGACGTCGGGAGTCATCAACACGTTCGTGTGGAGATTTATGATCTGCTGGGCCGTGCAGTGGCCACGCTGGTGGATGAAAGCAAGCCCGCCGGCCGTTACCGGGTCAATTTCGATGCCGGCAGCTTGCCTGGTGGTGTTTATTTCATCAGATTATCCGCGGCGGAATTTGTCGAAATGAAAAAGGCGGTGCTGCTGCGATGAGGCCTGGTGCACTGATGCCTTGGTGTTTCCGAGAGCCTCAAAATGTCATTCAGAATGAATCATTTGACGCATAAGCACGGTGCTCAATTTTACCGAGCCGTATGGCGCTTCGGGATTCTTTCAGAACGACAACGAGAGCAAGTGCTGCCGATCCAACGTAATTTCATCAAATAAGAAGAGATCCCATGCTCGCTTCCCTGCAGCTGCTGACGCTGGCACTCTCAGTCCAAGCAGCTTTCATGCAAACGCAAATGGTGCCGTCTGCTCGAAACGTCAGGCCAGCACAACAGATCCACACCTTCAAAGCTCTGGTTTTCAGCAAAACGGCCGGCTTTCGCCATGCCTCGATACCACACGGCATCGCTGCCATTCAGAAATTGGCCATGGAGAACGGTTTTGAGGTAAATGCAACGGAAGATGCCGGGCAATTTGACGACGCCAATCTTGCGCAATACCAGGTTGCGATTTTCCTGAGCACCACCGGCGACGTGCTCAACAGCGCACAACAGGCTGCTTTTGAGAAATACATACAGGCCGGCGGCGGATACGTTGGCGTGCACGCGGCGGCAGACACGGAGTATGGTTGGGGGTGGTATGGCAATCTGGTTGGCGCATACTTTCAAAGCCATCCCAATATTCAGTCCGCGACCATCGTTTTGGCCGATCGCAGTCATCCATCAATAAAAGCTCTGCCCGAACGCTGGTCGCGAACGGATGAATGGTACAATTTCCAAATCAATCCACGCGGCAGTGTGCATGTATTGGCGACGCTCGATGAGCGCACGTACTCCGGCGGCGGCAATGGCTACGACCATCCCATCGCCTGGTGTCACGAGTATGACGGTGGCCGCGCGTGGTACACCGCATTGGGACACACCGAAGCCAGCTATATAGAGCCGCTTTTTTTGCAGCACCTCCTGGGCGGCATTCTGTTTTCAGCAGGAGCCGTCGCAGCTGACGCCAGCGCCACGATCGACGCGAATTTTGAAAAAACCGTTTTGGACAACCATCCCCTCGATCCCATGTCGTTGACCGTTGCGCCCGATGGCAGGGTGTTTTATGGCCAACGCGCTGGTGACTTGAAGATTTATAACCCGGCCGATTCGAGTATCAAAATCGCGGGCCATCTCGTCGTGACAACCCGGCACGAAGACGGGCTGTTGGGCCTTGCGCTTGATCCTAATTTTCCAGCAAATAGTTGGATTTATCTTTTCTATTCTCCAGCGGGTCCCGTGGCAAAACAACTTGTCTCACGTTTCATCATGAACGGCGATCAGCTTGACATGGGATCGGAAAAGGTATTGCTCGAGATTCCCACACAACGCGAGCAATGTTGCCATTCCGCTGGTTCGTTGGCATTTGGACCCGAAGGCAACCTCTTCATTTCCACTGGCGATAACACCAATCCGTTTGAATCAGACGGCTATGCGCCCATTGATGAACGCGCCGCCCGCTCGGCATGGGATGCGCAAAAATCTTCCTCGAACACGCACGATTTGCGCGGAAAGGTTTTAAGAATCACACCGCAAGAGAGTGGCGCATACTCCATTCCCGCAGGCAATCTTTTTCCATCCGACGGCTCAGTGGGCCGGCCGGAAATTTATGTCATGGGTTGCCGCAATCCGTTTCGAATTTCCGTGGATCGTAAAACCGGATGGCTGTATTGGGGGGACGTTGGTCCGGATGCTCAAGACTCGAGCCCTGCGCGCGGACCTAGAGGCTTCGATGAATGGAATCAAGCGCGGACCGCCGGCAATTATGGCTGGCCCTATTGTATCGGCGACAATCAGGCGTATGTCGACTACAACTTTGCCACCGGGCTTTCCGGTTCGGCTTTTGATTGCAATTATCCCGCAAACGAGTCGCCCAACAACACCGGCATGCGTGGGCTGCCTCCGGCAAAGCCGGCGTGGATCTGGTATCCCTATGCACCGTCTGCGGAATTTCCCGAGCTTGAAACCGGCGGCAGAACCGCGATGGCCGGGCCAACCTATCATTATGATGCCAATCTCGATTCAAAAAGCAAATTGCCGGAGTACTATGACAATACGGTTTTCATTTACGAATGGTCGCGCGGCTGGCTCAAAGAGGTGAAGCTGGATGCGAATGGCAATGTGCTCAAGATCAATCCATTTCTCGACAGTTTCGAATTCAGGCGCCCGATGGATATGGAGCTCGGGCCGGATGGCGCGCTTTACATGTTGGAATGGGGCACCGGCTTTGGCGGCGGCAATAGCGATGCAAAACTGATTCGCATACGCTATAAAGGAAGCCTGATGCCGCCGGTTGGAGTTGAGGCCAAACCAGAAGTCGCACCAGAGCCTTCTTTCGCTTTGGCGCAAAATTATCCGAATCCTTTTAATCCCACCACAACCATTCACTATGAATTGCCGGTTTTGAGCAAAGTAGATTTGAGCATATACAATTTGCTCGGGCAAAAAGTGGCGACACTCGTTTCCGGGCGGCAGCTCGCTGGCAGCTACGAAATCAATTGGGAGGCGGCCGCTCATCCCGGTGGAGTTTATTTTTATAGATTGGAGACCAGCACGGGCTTTGTTCAAACAAAAAAATTAATTCTGCTGAAGTAAGGCGTGATGCGAAACACGTAATGCGTGATACGTGAACCGGTTTTTTTAAGGATTACGCCTTACGCATTGCCAGCACCTTCATTCGTGAAACGAAGAAAGGCCATTCTCCATGCCGCCAGAAACTCAAAGGCTGTCACTTAAAGAAAAGATTGGTTACAGTCTGGGTGACACTGCCTCGAATCTGTTTTTTCAAACCTTTATTCTATTTCTACCCATCTATTACACTGACGTGTTTGGGTTGCCGCCAGCAGCCATGGGAACTATGTTTTTGTTTACCAGGATTTTCGATGCCATTAACGATCCCATCATGGGTGCAATTGCTGACCGAACAAATACGCGCTGGGGCAAGTTTCGCCCGTACATTCTCTTCTTTGCCATTCCCTTCGGCATCGCGGGTGTTTTGACGTTTACCACTCCCGATTTCGGCGCAACCGGCAAACTCATCTATGCCTACGTAACTTATAATTTGCTGCTGATCATGTACACCATCGTGAACGTTCCTTATTCTGCGCTCATGGGCGTCATTACTCCCAATTCTATGGAACGTACGGAGGTGTCATCGTTTCGTTTTGTTGCAGCTTTTGTCGGCGCTTTGATTGTGCAGGCGACAACAATGTCCCTTGTGAAGTATTTCGGACAGGGGAATGACGCGGTGGGCTGGCAATGGGCCATGGGCTGCGTGGCCGGTCTGGCGACCATATTGCTGTTTGTGACTTTCTTGACCACGAAGGAAAGGGTTCAGCCTCCCAAAGAGCAAACGGGCGAATTCAAAGAAGACCTCAAAGATTTATTCACCAACAAGCCCTGGCTGCTGATTGCCGGCGCCACGGTTTTTCAGTTGACGTATATTGTCATGCGCGGATCCTCCATCGCATATTATTTCAAATACTATGTTGGCAACCAGCAGCTCAATCTTTTTGGAAAAGTCATTGATCTTTCTTACGAAACCTTCACGTCTTCTTTCCTATTGTCAGGAAGCATTGTCACCATCATCGGCGTGATTCTTACCAAATGGTTTTCGAAGATTCTGGATAAAAAGAATACCTATGCTGGATTTCTAATCGGCAGCGCCGCCGTGAATGCCCTGTTTTATTTTGCGCGACCGCAAGATGTTGTACTCATCTATGTTCTTAATCTTGTGGTTTCGTTTCTCTTCGGACCCGTGTCGGTGCTGCAATGGGCTATGTATACCGATACTGCCGACTATTCCGAATGGAAAAACCGGCGACGTGCCACTGCCCTTTTGATGTCGGCGTCTTTGTTTGCTCTGCTGCTCGGGTTGACTCTGGGCGGGGCTTTTGTGGGCTGGATACTTGCCTATTATGGATTTGTAGCAAATCAAACCCAGACTGCGGAAGCAATGACGGGTATTGTGTTGTTGTTGAGCCTCTTCCCCGCCATCTTTGGCATTGCCGGCGGCCTGTTGATGATACCTTATACGCTCACCAACAAAATGATGGTCAAAATAGAGGAAGACCTGACTGCCAGAAGACAAACGGCACAGTAGAAAACCAATTGATTGTTTTGTGCGCTTAGCGAAATAAACTCAGAACAAGATTCTAAGAGTTTTTTGACAGGATTCACAAGATGAAAAAGATTGATCTTGCTCATCTTGTGAATCCTGTCAAAAAAAGCGGTTGCTCAGCGGTTTCTGTTTTCAGCTTGACTGAAAAAAAATATCAGGCTTGTGTGACTTGGCAATTTGCAACGCACCGAATGGGACAGGTACATGCACAGCAAAGCATCTTATAAAAACCCAACTCTACCGATAGCCGAGCGCGTGGCGGACTTGCTTGCGCGCATGACGCTCGAAGAAAAGGCCGCTCAGATGGTTTGCGTCTGGCAGGGCAAGAGCCAGATGTTGGTAAATGAGCACGGCAACTTCGATCCTGAAAAGGCCAAAGCCCACTTCAAAGACGGACATGGTTTGGGTCAGGTCGGCCGGCCCAGCGACGCGGGTGGAGGGCTGAACGCCAGAGAACAGGCGGCATTGACCAATGCCATTCAGAAATTTTTCATCGAAAACAGCCGGCTCGGGATTCCTGTGATTTTTCACGAAGAATGCTTGCACGGGCAGGCGGCCGTCGACGGCACGAGCCTGCCCCAGCCCATCGGTCTCGGCGCCACCTTCGATCCCGATCTGGTTCGCCGACTGTTTGAAATGACGGCGGAAGAAGCCCGGGCGCGCGGAACGCATCAAGCCTTGGCGCCGGTGGTGGATGTTGCCCGCGAGCCGCGCTGGGGGCGCGTGGAAGAAACTTATGGCGAAGATCCGTACCTCGTTTCCAGCCTGGGCATTGCCGCGGTGCAAGGCTTTCAGGGCAATGGCACTTTCAAAAACAAGAAAAGCGTCATCGCCACACTCAAACACTTTGCTGCCCACGGTCAACCGGAATCGGGCACCAACTGCGCACCGGTGAATGTGTCCGAGCGTGTGCTGCGAGAGGTTTTTCTTTATCCTTTCAAAGAGGCCATTCAAAAAGGCGGAGCCATGAGCGTCATGGCTTCATACAATGAGATCGACGGCGTTCCTGCACACGCCAATCGCTGGCTTTTGCGCAAAGTGCTGCGCGAAGAATGGGGGTTCAAGGGATTTGTGGTTTCCGACTATTACGCCATTCTGGAGCTGCATGAACGGCCGGAATTCTTCGGCCATCACCTGGCGAAAGATGGAAAAGAAGCCGCGCTCCTGGCCGCCCGCGCGGGCGTGAATATCGAGTTGCCGGAGCCGGATTGCTACAAACACCTCATCGAATTGGTGCGCGAAGGACGCTTGGAGGAAACGCTGATCGATGAGCTTGTCGGGGAGTTGCTTCACTGCAAATTCAGGCTGGGATTGTTCGAAGACCCATATGTCGATGCCGATGCCGCCGAAATAATCGTCGGCAGCGAGGCGAATCAGAAGTTGGCTTTGCAAGCGGCGCGCGAAACCGTCACCCTGCTCAAGAACGATCGGGGCATGGCACCGCTCGACAGGAAAAAAATCAAAACCCTTGCGGTGATCGGCCCGAACGCCGACCGGGAACTTTTGGGCGGGTACAGCGGCAGGCCCAAGCATGTTTCGATGGTGCTCAGCGGCATTCGAGAGCGCGTCGGACATGCCTTAAAGGTTCTCTATCACGAGGGTTGCAAAATCACTGTTGGCGGATCGTGGCAGCAAGATGAAGTTGTGCCGAGCGATCCCGAATCCGATCGCGAGAGTATCGCCGCAGCCGTGAGAGTCGCGCAGCAAGCGGATGCCATTGTGCTTGCCCTTGGCGGCAACGAACAAACCTCGCGCGAGGCCTGGGCCTTGAATCACCTGGGCGATCGCGCGGATCTGGAGATGGTGGGCCGGCAGGATGAGCTGGTGAATGCCATTGCCGCCCTGGGCAAACCGGTGATCGCTTTTCTTTTCAATGGCAGGCCGCTCTCGGTGCGCAATCTCTGCGAAAAAGTGCCGGTGATTTTTGAATGCTGGTATCTGGGGCAGGAATCCGGCCGCGCCGTGGCGGAGGTGTTGTTCGGAGACCTCAATCCCGGCGGCAAGCTGCCCATCACGATTCCTCGCTCGGTCGGACACATTCCAGCCTATTACAATTACAAACCTTCGGCGCGTCGCGGCTACCTGTTCGAATCGATAGAGCCGCTCTTCGCGTTCGGATACGGTCTGAGTTATACACAATTTCGATTCGGCGCTCCGCGATTGGAGAATACCGTGATGCGGCCGGATGAATCCACCCGCGTGGTCGTCAACGTCACGAACATCGGCGATGTGGCCGGCGACGAAGTGGTGCAAATGTATATTCGTGACCGGGTGAGCTCGGTGACACGCCCGGTGAAAGAGCTCAAGGGATTCCAGCGCATCACCCTTGCGCCGGGCGAAACGAAAACGGTGGCGCTGGAGATTACACCGGAGCATCTGGCGCTTTATGATATCAATATGGATTATGTCGTGGAGCCAGGTGAGTTTGAAATCATGGTGGGGAATTCGTCCAGAGATGAAGATCTACAGAAAATCGTGTTGTGTGTCGAAGCTTAGTACGCGAAATTTTTTACTGGCAAAATGATTAGTACCCTGCATCCTCGTCCCATGATGTCATTCTGGAAGAAACTTTTTAAGCGCTTGGCACAAGGCCCCAATCGGCCGCGGCCCAATTACCGAAACAGATTCCTACTGAATGACAAGCTAGAGTTATTCTCTGTAGCGTTCTTTTTCGCCGCCGCGCAGACTACATTCGCCGTAGATGACGCATCATATGTCGCCACTACAAATAGCAAAGGTCGATTTGCCCTTTCTGCCTCAGGCCGGCCGGCGCCGTTGTACGTCAGCGCCCAGGATTATCCGGGCGTCATCCGAATATTGAAACACTTGCAGGCCGATATTGGTCGAGTGACGAGCACCGCGCCCGAGGTTTATATTGATAAGATCCCCACAGCCAGGGAAGTCGTCCTGGTGGGAACCCTGGGCAAAAGCCCGGTGATCGACAAGCTGGCGCAATCGAAAAAACTGGCCGTGGCGAATATTGCGGGGCAATGGGAAACGTTTCTGCTCCAGGTGGTGGAGAAGCCGCTGCCCGGAATTGATCGAGCACTGGTCATTGCCGGCAGCGACAAACGCGGCACGATTTTCGGCATGTACGATCTTTGCGCACAAATCGGGGTTTCGCCCTGGTATTGGTGGGCCGATGTTCCGGTGAAACCTCAACGCGATCTTTACGTCCTGCCCGGCCGGCACACGCGGGGCGCGCCGGCGGTGAAATATCGAGGAATCTTCATCAATGATGAAAACCCGGCGCTGCTCGGATGGGTGAATGCGACCTTCGGCGGCTTCAATCATCGTTTCTACGAGAAGGTGTTCGAGCTGATTCTGCGACTGAAGGGCAATTTTCTCTGGCCCGCCATGTGGGGCAAGGCCTTCTACGATGACGATTCACTCACTGCGCCGCTGGCGGATGAATATGGCGTGGTGATCGGCACCTCCCATCACGAGCCGATGATGCGCGCACACGTTGAATGGCAGCGCTACGTCTCCGGACCGTGGAATTATGAAAAGAACGAAACGAAACTGCGCGAGTTTTGGACCGCAGGCATCAAGCGCATGAAAAATTACGAAAGCATCGTCACGCTCGCGATGCGTGGCGACGGCGATGAACCGATGAGCGAAGAAGCCAACGTTACACTGCTGCAGAGAATAGTGAAAGATCAGCGCGAAATCCTTGCGGAAGTGACACGTAAAGACGTAACGAGTATTCCGCAAGTTTGGGCGCTCTATAAAGAAGTGCAGGACTATTATGACCACGGCATGCGCGTGCCTGATGATGTGACCTTGTTGTTGTGCGATGACAATTGGGGCAACATCCGCAAGCTTCCCCAGCGCGATGAAAAACCACGAGCCGGCGGGTATGGCATTTATTATCACTATGACTACGTCGGCGGTCCAAGAAATTATAAGTGGTTGAACACGAATCAGATTTCCCGCGTGTGGGAACAGATGCACTTGGCGTATCGTTACGGCGCCAATCGCATTTGGATCGTCAACGTCGGAGACCTCAAACCGATGGAATTCCCCATGGAGTTTTTTCTGGATTACGCGTGGAATCCGGAACAATGGCCGGCCGAACGTTTACCGGAATACACCCGGCTTTGGGCCGAGCGGCAATTCGGCGGAGAACATGCGAAAGAAATTGCCGATATTTTGACCCAATACACCAAATTCAATTCGCGCCGCAAGCCCGAGTTGCTCGCGCCGGACATTTACAGCCTGGTCGATTATCGCGAAGCGGAAACCGTCATCGCGGATTACAACGAGCTGGCCGTGCTGGCGCAGCGCATCAGCGATTCGCTGCCCGCCGAATACAGGGACGCTTTTTATCAGCTCGTTCTGCATCCCGTACGAGCCTGTTCGGGTTTAAATGAACTTTATGTCACCGTTGGCAAGAATCGACTGTACGCGCAACAAGGAAGAGCGGCTACGAATGAGCTTGCCAAGAGAGCCAAAGAGCTTTTTCAGAAGGATGCCGAGATCACGCATTACTACAACAACGCGATGGCCAGCGGCAAGTGGACCCACATGATGGATCAGACGCACATTGGCTACACCTATTGGCAGCAACCAGAAAAGAACGTAATGCCCGAAGTGAAAGAGGCGGCACTCTCAGCAGCCCCGGAAATGGGCGTTACCATCGAAGGTTCTACGCGGTGGTGGCCGCAGGAGACAAGCGCGGCCGTATTACCCGGGTTCGATCCGTATCATCAACAAACGTATTTCATCGAGATATTCAATCGTGGACAAACGCCGTTTGAATATTCAGCGCAAACCGGAGAACCGTGGGTCCAGATCGATAATACAAAGGGGATAGTTGAAGCAGAAAAGCGCTTGTGGGTCAGCATTGATTGGATGAACGCTCCGATCGGAAAGCTGGCTGCTCCGATTACTATCAGCGGACCCAACAACAGTCGCGTCCTGATTCAAGCCATTATCAACAATCCTTCGGCGCCGAAACGAGATGAAATCACCGGCTTTGTGGAGAGCAACGGCTATATTTCAATCGAAGCAGGGCATCATACTCGCAACGTATCGCAGGCGATCCCGCCTGCAGACAAGATGTCTGCGCCACCCTCTGCCACCGAGGGCATACCCATCAAGTGGCTGCGCATTCCGGATTTGGGACGCACACTTTCGGCAATGACACCCGTGCCGGTCACCTCTCCACCGCAAACGCCGGAGGGCAACGGCGCTCGTTTGGAGTATCAAGTTTATTTCTTCAGCAGCGGAGAAGTGAAAGTCAATGCCTATCTATCTCCGACGCTGAATTTCCACAACCATCAGGGTTTGCGCTATGCCATTTCTTTCGATGATGAACCGCCGCAAATCGTCAACATGCATGCCAACAAAACTTTCCAAGACTGGGAAGAATCCGTGCGCAATAACATCACCGTTGAGGTTTCGAAGCATCTGCTCAAAGAGCCGGGAAAACATGTTTTGAAATTTTGGATGGTTGATCCGGGTGTGGTTCTGCAAAAGCTGGTGATCGAAACGGGCGAGGTCAAGCCGGGTTATTTGGGGCCGCCGGAGAGTTATCATCGAGCTGAGAGGAGCGGCAAGGGCAAGTAATGATCACAAACTCCATGTTTCTGTCCTTGATTTTGCTATTATCGTTTTCGTTCTGAAAAATGCACTCATGAATGCGACTCAACAAAACTGGGCGCGCAATTACACCTACAGCGCTGCCCGATGGCACTCTCCCAAAACGCTCGAGCAAGTGCAGGAGCTTGTCGTCCGCTGCCGCAAGCTGAAGGCGCTCGGCACGCGCCATTCCTTCAATGAAATCGCGGACACGTCCGAGGACATCATCTCGCTCGATCATTTCGACAGTGTCGTGGCCTTAGACAGGGAGCGCCCCACCGTCACGGTGGAGGCTGGTATTCGTTATGGACGGCTTTGCCGGTATCTGCACGAGAAAGGTTATGCGCTGCACAACTTGGCCTCGTTGCCCCATATTTCCATTGCTGGCGCCTGCGCGACGGCAACGCATGGCTCGGGAGATAACAATGGAAATTTAGCAACCAGCGTATCGGCGATGGAAATGGTCATGGCCAGCGGCGAGGTGATTGTGTTCTCCCGCGAACACAGCGGCGACACATTTCTCGGCGCGGTTGTTGGGCTTGGCGGGCTGGGCTTGGTCACGAAGCTCACACTCGATATTCTGCCGGCTTTCGAGGTGCGACAAGACGTATATGAAAATTTGCCCCTCGCGCAACTGGAAAATAATTTTGACACGATTCTCTCGAGCGCTTACAGCGTGAGTCTGTTTACGGATTGGCGGAGCACGCGAATCAGTCAAGTTTGGATGAAGCGCCGTGTTTTGGAGAGCGCGTCGTTTACGCCGGAGCCTGAGTGGTTTGGAGCGACGCTCGCACCAAATGACCGGCATCCCATCGCGGGCCTCTCCGCGGTCAATTGTACGAAGCAAATGGGCGTTGCCGGTCCCTGGCATGAACGGCTGCCGCACTTCCGCATGGATTACATGCCCAGCAGCGGTGAAGAATTGCAGAGCGAATATCTCGTGCCCCGCCCGCATGCGTGCGCGGCGATCACGGCGGTCGCGCAATTGCGCGAGCAGATTGCCCCACTCTTGCAGATTTGCGAAGTGCGCACCATTGCTGCCGATAGTTTGTGGATGAGTCCGTGCTATCAGCAAGCGTGCCTTGCCATCCACTTCACCTGGAAAAAAAATTGGGAAGCGGTTCGAAACCTGCTCCCGCTGATCGAAGCGCAACTCGCGCCGTTCAGCGCACGTCCGCATTGGGGCAAGTTGTTTACCATGTCGCCGGCGCGCCTGCAAGCGCTCTACAAAAAACTGCCGAACTTTCAACACCTGCTCCGATTCTACGACCCGCAGGGTAAATTTTGCAACGCGTTTTTGGATACGCACATTTTCGCGACGATGCTCTGAAAATGAATCGAGCCGTGAAAAAATTTGCCGCCCTCACCGCTTTTTTTTGCGGTGCTGGAGCTCGCGCTCTTTGCTTGCGATCGCAAGGAGGACAAACGTAGCACGCCTGCAACCGTCGCTGCTGCCGGGCAAAATGCACGCATCAAAGGCATGTTGGAGCAACTCGCCAAGCCTGAAAGGACCGAGACAAATTAGAAAAAACTTCATAAGAAGCATTGAGGAACTATGATCCGGACGTTTTCTTTTTTACACGGCTGACCGTGCTGCTTGCAGTTTTTAAAGCGAGCTTCGGACTAGCGCAAGCTCCCACCCTCGGCAACTGGGAAGATTACGTTGCCGGTGAATATGATATACAACCTAACATCACCTACGCAACCGCTAACAATACCGAGCTGAAGCTTGATCTGTATCTGCCCAGAGATCGCAGCGCGCCGAAGCCGGTGACCATTCGCGGCGCCAAGCATGGCGGCTTCAGCCGGCAAGAGTTTTTGAACAGTTTTGCGGTTATAAGAGAATCTCTGCGCAAGAATGGGGTTTTGACAAAGGAGTGAGGAATTGCGCGCTTAAAGATACAAACCTAGTGCACTGTTACCTTAATTTGTATACGTGAGGACTTTGAGTTGCAGTTCCTGGTCCATGATTTTAGGTGTTTTGCTTCTCCTACGCCGAAGGCGTTTCACACTAAAGCCCAGGGCGCCCATCCGATGGGCGCCCTGGGAACCGATACCCGAATTCCATGGAACCCCAATCGGGGTTCCACACAAATGCGGTTAGTCCCAAATGCGTAAATAAATCTCTACGAGCGATTGTGGCACGTTTACCCCAAATTCTTGTTGCACCCTTTCAGGGTGCTTGATGGTGAGGTTCATTTACCGAGAGTGCGCTGCGCGCTACCCTCGGCTGTGGTGTTTTACGCCTTCGGCGTATTCATGATTAGCCGAATCATAAACAGCCATATAGAACAGAATCTACAACTTCATACTCGTTGTTCTCGCTCCGCCCGCTTGTGGGATATTGTTGCACCCCGTAAATTCATTGGTTTCGACTGCGACCTCAATGGGTCGGGGCTATAAAAATTAGGGTAACAGTGCACTAGCTTGGCCATGCTACAAAAAAATTCCGAAAGTTTCTTTGGCCAACGGATGGAGAAACGATCAACGGAAAATGAAATCCGTTGGACAATTTTTTGTCTAAAGCTGCCCGCGAGGGGCTTCGGTTTTCAGCCCGAGGGCCCTTGAGCAGCTTGTCTGAAAGGCTGGGGCAGTCTTTAGAAAACATCTGACCGCCAGGCAGGCGGTTGTGGAAGGCAGAGGAACCACATGATCTCATCACTAACTTGAAGAGTTTGCAAATGAAAGTCCTGATCACCGGCGGCGCGGGATTCATTGGCTCACATTTGACCGATGCCTTGTTGGAAGCGGGCGACTCGGTCACGATTATTGACGATCTTTCCACCGGCCGCATGCAGAACTTCGCACACGTGCGCAACCATGCGCGGTTTCATTTCGCGATCGAAACCATCATGAACGAAACCGTGATGGATCGTCTGGTCAGCGAATGCGACGTCATCTATCACCTGGCCTCGGCCGTCGGCGTGGAGTTGATCGTGAGCAGCCCCGTCGAGGTGATCGAGCGCTGCGTGCTGGGCACGGAAACGGTGTTGAAAATTGCCAATCGCTACAAGCGCAAGGTGCTGATCACTTCGACTTCCGAGGTCTACGGCAAAAACACCAAAGTGCCGTTCAGCGAGGACGATGATCGCCTGCTCGGCGCGACCACGAAGAGCCGCTGGAGCTACTCCTGCTCGAAAGCCATCGATGAGTTTTTGGCGTTGGCCTATTTCAAAGAGAAAGGCCTGCCGATCGTGATTGTGCGTTTGTTCAATACGGTTGGCCCGCGCCAGACCGGCCAGTACGGCATGGTGGTGCCGCGCTTCGTCAAGCAAGCCATGGAGAAAAAGGATATCACGGTCTATGGCGACGGCACGCAATCACGCTGCTTTGGCTACGTTGGAGACGTGATCGGCGCATTGATCAATTTGATGAACCACCCCGAAGCCGTAGGCCAGATTTTCAACGTCGGCAGCACGCAGGAAATCACGATCATGGAGCTGGCCAGACGCGTGCGTGAGCTCACCGGCAGCGCCTCGCGGATCAAATTGATTCCCTACGAGGAAGCCTATGAGCAAGGCTTCGAGGACATGGCGCGCCGCGTGCCGGATTTGGCCAAAGTCAAACGGCTCATCGGTTATGAGCCCAAGGTCGATTTGGCCGGCATCATTGCACGCATTCAGAACTACTATCACGAACAGACGCCCGCGGCTTAGAGCCTATCCGGAAACCTCATTCTGTCATGCAGAAGGCATCTTGGTAGATTCGGCACCTAGGCCTGAAATCGGCACTGTGCCCGAGTCAACCAAGATCCCTGCGGGATGACATTTCAGGG
>JBOHQX010000414.1:0-10132 GCA_050732395.1 bacterium | reverse complement strand
AAAACAGCGATTTTGTTCTCCACGAAAATCCTTTCTACTAAGCTCCGTCGTTTAATCCATGGATCAGATGTGCCATTTTCTGCAGAAATATTTCCATTTCCTGTTTGAATCGTTCAGCGGAAGGCCGGCGACCATCAGATCAATGTCAGAATCAATGCGAAAGCGATCTTCCGCCAACGATCTCAACATATAAACTCGTTACGCGCCAAATTCACAGACGAGCCGTTCTGCGCAACGCAAAGCAATTTCGCGCGCTTGCTCGGCGCGTTGTTGTCTAAGTTGTTCCGTGCGAAGGGCGCGGCGGCGGTAGGCTTCAATGTACTCTTTTATTGCTGGCATGCACAAATATAGCTTGTCACAGGGGGAAAGGCAAGGTGAGTTTATGGCGGTAAGTAAAGAACGAAGTTAGCGCCGGTGATTCGTTAACAATGAGGTGCAGATCGCTCTTTGCGACAGTAACAATAGATAAACTTCTGCTCCGTGCCGAATGGCGTTACATGTGCTTCACGAGCACTATCTATCAAGCGGAACTCATCGCCAAATTCATCATGCAAACAGTCAGGGTCATAGTGCATCACCTCCAGGCCACTGCAGCGTGAAGGACCATCCGGAGCGAATGTTGCCACAATAACATGGCCGCCTTTCTTGAGCGCATGATATACCGCCTGTACGTAGCGTTGACGATCTTGGGGTTGTGTCAGAAAATGAAAGACGGCGCGGTCATGCCAAACATCATAGGCTTGATAAGGTAAATGGGCTTGTGTAATGTCGGCTTCTAACCATGCAACCTGAGAAGCCAAACCGCCGAGCCGCTGCTGGGCGATGCCGAGTGCGGCGCCTGAAATATCCAGTACAGTGATTTGGGTGAAACCTTCTCTCAATAGATCGTCAGCCAGGGTTGAAATACCTCCGCCGATGTCAATGATATGACAAGACTTATCAACTCCTGTCCGTTGGATGAAGTCTAAAGACAAAACGGGGTGATTCTGATACCAACTCACTTGTGCTGGTGCTTTTGTTCGATGGATGGTCTCCCAATGAGTCTTCTTTTCCATTGCAATTACTCCCTTCGCGATAGTTTTCATGATTTAACTCTTTTCTGCTTTGTCGGGCAACCCACTATGCCGGAACCTGCTGTCGCGATTTCGGAATCGCAGTACCCCACCAGCAGTATGATGACGACTTCGGAAATTTGGCTAGGTATGCCGTCTCCATCTGCTCGATCTGAAAGCCGCCCTGCACGAGCAAAGACGGAATGTCTCGCGTCAGGTACAAGCCTTGGAACAACCAGTGATGAACCGGTTCCAATCGCTTCTGCCAGCGTTGTACCACAGGATCGGATGAGAGCCCAAGCTCAAAGAAGATGAGCTTACCATCTGCTTTCAAGACGCGTCCAAGATCGCGAATGGCCTCCACGATGCCGGAAATCGTACACAGCGTAAAGGTGCTAACAACCACGTCAATGACGCCTTCATCCAATGGGATGCGCTCCCCCGGAAGATCGAGAAATTCGACGTTCAGCTTGGTGCGGTGCCGTTGCCGATCCGCGAGCCAAATCATCCCTGGGTTGGGCTCAAGCGCATAGAGCTTGCTCACTTTTGCAGGATCGTAGTGCACGAAATTCGCGCCAGAACCTACACCGATCTCGAGAACTTTTCCTTGAGCCAGCGGAATGATCTGCCGGCGAACCTCCTGGATAGGCGGCGGATCGCCCAGCCTATCTACAAGATGGGGATAGACATAATCTCTATAGAAAGACATGGCTGCTCCTCTCATCCAAGACTGTGCATCACCACTGGCCGCGTGGCAAAAGAACATTTGATAGAAGTCGGGCGTTCAAATTACCGCTTCAAAAATGGAATCATCCAGGGAACTTGCTGTTGGTAACTGCGATACTCTTCTCCAAATTGGTGCACCATTTTTTGTTCCTCTAGTAGTGACCCCAGAGTGAAATAAAGCGTCGCTCCAATCACCAATCCCAATCCACTGGCCGTCATGATTGGATTAAACCACAGGAACATCAGAGTAAACAGATAAAGTGGATGGCGAACCAGCGCATAAACACCCTTTCGTGTCAATGGTTCGTCCGGGAGTGGCAGTTTATCCCCTTTGAAATAAGCCATCATTTGTTTGATTCCAAAAAAGCGCAGCAAGTCAATCTGGAGGAGGGAAATAACCAGCCCCACGACTCCAACAAGCTGTGCCGCTCTAAAAACGGCTGCGAGCACGCCATCAAAAGACCATATCGTTTGCCCTCTTTCAATTCCCATCAAGCTGAACGCCGGTGCCAGCGTAACAATGCTCAAAATGTTGTACAATAGGCGATACCATCCGAGGTAAATCCGTTCGCCCATCATAGAGCGCATGAACGACTTGACACGCGTAGCCGCCGTGATGCTGTGAAAGGCACCGAAGGCTAGCAATACCAAAATCAAATTTATGGTTTCCTGAGACATAAAACTGAAATTGCTCCACTTTCGACGCGCTTTGCTTCTCGTGAGCCAGCATGTGCGGCTGCAGGGGTGTGAGACAGAGTTGGATGGAAGAGGCGACGTTCAGACTGGCACAGCGTGAAAATCATGCCTATTGCCCTGCAGTCCGCACTTAGGCACAATAGATCCTGATTTCGTCGATTGTTCTCAATTAACGGGACAAAACCACACTACGCAAAATCCTACATCACCAAGTGAGTATGGCGATGAGACTTGAGATGCGATTAATCAAGGTGGGGCGTCAGGGAATACAATGCAGAATCAGGCTCTGATTTGGAGGATTTCGATCTCAAGTAGGCGTTCATCGTCATGCCGTGCGCTTTTGGCGGGAATCCGTTTGCAGAACCGTTGTGGATACCCGACTTAAGCGTTCGGCATGACGCTGTTAAGTTCTTCACTTTACACACTACGATCCACCATCTTCCATCCTCGATCTTCAATTCTCGTCAAGTTTCCCTACGACTTCCAAACATGATCGCTAGCAACTGCTTCCACATTTCGCGCAAATCGTCGAAATAGGTGTAAGCGACGGGAACGACGAGCAAGGTTAAGGCCGTTGCGGAAATCATGCCGCCCATCAAGGTTCGGCCCAAAGGCGCATATGAAATGCCAATGACTTGTGAGGTACCGAACGCCATGGGCACCAGACCGAAGATGGTTGTGCCGGCGGTCATCAGAATGGGACGGAAACGCTGCCGCCCGGCCTCGACGATGGCGTCGTAGCGGTTGTAGCCCTCTTTGCGCAGTTGATTAACCAGGTCGACGAGCACAATGGCATTGTTCACGACGACGCCAACTAAAATAAACAGACCGATCATTGCCATGAGGTCCATTGGCGTGCGCGTCAAAAACAATGTCCAGCCCACGCCAAAAAATGCGAAGGGAATACAAACAATGACGGAAAGCGGCAAAATCACGGATTCGAATAACACACCCATCAATAACAGCACGAAAGTGATTGCGAGATACAAACCGTGATTGGTGGATTCCTGATTTTCGCGCGTACGATCAAAGCGCTGGCCCTTGTCCCAGGAATAGCCGCGCGGTAATTGTAAGCCCTCCAGGGCGCGATCGACCTGGCCGAAGAGGTTTTGTGAGTTTTCCTGCGTGGTCGTTGCGACGACAGTCAGCATCGTTTTGCCGTCGTTGCGATCGATACGACCATAGCCGCGGCGTACGGAGATTTGCGCCACGTGCGCGAGGGGAACCTCTTCGCCATTTTCCTGCCTCACGCGCAGATTCATGAGCTGGTGCAGCGTCTCGCGATCTTCTTTTCGCATCTGAACTTTGATATCGACCTCGCGATCGTCGGTGCGAAAGTCCGGCAATTGCACGCCGCGCAGCGCATAGGAAACCGTGCCCGCGACCGCCTGCGGATTCAAGCCGTATTTTGCCGCTTGCTCACGATTGAGGCTGAGGCGAATTTCATCCACGCCATTCTCCAAATCGGTGTCGACATCCAAGAGCCCGGGCAGGTTGGAGAGACGGCGCTTGACTTCTTCAGCGATCTCGGTCAGGCGATCGGTGTCGTCGCCATATAACACGACGTTGACCGAGCCTTGTTCACCGCTGCCGGTTTCACGCCGCCAGCGCGTGCGCATTTCGATGCCCGCCCGCTTGGGCGCGTTCTCTTTAATATCTTCCATTACTTCTTCGCGTGTCAGCGGGCCTTTGTCGAGGAGGCCGATCTTTCTACCGATATTGACGCCGACCACCTGCCACCAATCGTTAGCTGGTGGCGGATGTAGAAAGATTTCCACGCGTCCCCACGCTGCGCGGAAGCGCGTATCCACGGTGCGCAAATCGTACTTCTCTTTGTTGGCGTAAATGAATTCCTCGAAAGACTTGAAATACTCGTCGGCATCCGCGAGCGTGTAGTTCGAGGGCAGGTCGAAGATGAAACGCACGCTATTAATGTTGCCCTGCGTCTCGTCGGTTTTGGGAACCATGTTCATGATGCCGAACGAGCTGACGCCCAAGAGCGTGAAAACGAATGCCGCATCGACGCGGCGATCGAGCGTGCGGCGCAGAATGCGCTCATACCAATTGATCGCGCGGTTGATGCTTTTCGGCTCCTTCGGTTCTTGATGTGAAGAAAAAAGGATTGTGGCAAGCGGAATGAAAATCAGCGCCACGACCAGGCTAGCCAGCAAAGCAACGATCACCGGCATGCCCATGCGCGCCATGTAAAACGTCATGCCGGGGTTGTCCCCCATGAAAATCAGCGGCAGAAAGACGACAACGGTGGTCAAAGTTGCCATAGTGATCGGCATTGCCACTTCACTGGTGCCTTGAATGGCAGCCTGATTGGCGGGCATGCCGAGCTTGCGCAAGCGGTAGATGTTCTCCACGACGACGATGGAATTATCCACCACCATGCCGACGCTGATCATCATGCCCATCATGGTCATCATGTTCAATGACCAACCCCAAAAATAAATCGCCACGATCGTTATCAGCAGCGAAACCGGTATGGCGACGTTTATGATCATGGTCATGCGTATGCGCCGCAAGAAATAAAAAATGATCACGACCGCGAAAATCCCGCCCCAAAAGCCGGAATTCTTGAGATTGTTGATCGATTCGATGACGTATTTGCCTTGATCGAAAATCACCTCAAAGTTCATGCCAGCAAGCTGCGGGTTAGGCCGGATGTGCTCGTCCAGAACTGCCAAGACATTCTTGCAAACCGCAACCGTGTTGGCCTGTGACTCCTTGCGGACACCCACCCATACCGCCTTCTTGCTGTCCAAGCGCTGCACCCACTGCCTCTCCTCGGCGACGTCGAACTTGACTTCGGCAATGTCCTTCAAACGCAGATTGGTATTGCCAACCTTGAGATTGCGAATTTCCTCGAGATCGCTGAATTTTCCCACCGAGCGCACGTAGAATTTTTTGCCGCCGTCTTTGACGTAGCCGCTGGCCAGCACGAAATTGTCGCGCTGCATGTCTTGCACCAGTTGATACAGGTTGACGCTGTGGGCATCCACACTGGCCTGATCCACCATCACCAGCACGGCCTTGCGATCCACGCCCCACAGCTCGACGTTTGCCACGCCGTCCACGCGCGCGATAATCTTGCGCACGTGCGTATCCAGCAAACTGTAGGCATCTTCGAATTCGCGGTCGAGCGAAATGGCAAACACGACCACTTCTTCATCGTCATCGCTGAACTTGCGCAGATAAACACGCTCGATGTCCTCAGGCAATTCCGGCTTGACGCGGTCCATACGGTCACGCAGATCGGAATAGGCCACGTCCATGTCCGTATCGCCAGCGAATTCCATCCAGGTCCAGCAGCCCTGATCGCTGCTGTGCGTTTCCACCCGGCGCACACCACTGATCGTTTGTACAATCTCTTCCACCGGTCGCGCAATCTGCTCTTCCACTTCGCTCGGGTTTGCATTGTTGTAAGGCACCCAGACCCCGAGCGCGGGAAATACGAACCCGCGAGGGAACAGCTCAATAGGCACGTCGAAATAGGCCACGACGCCGACTACAATGGTAGCCAGGAAGAGCATCAGCACCGTGATCGGTCGTTTCACGGAGAATTTGGGGAGGAGGGAGTGGCGATCCATGTTTTTGTCCGGAGATTGGGTTTGGTTGTCAAATGGTGGGTGGTGGGTTGTAGATCGTAGATGGTGGATGGTGGGTTGTAGATCGTAGATCACATGCTGCATTCACGATCCACGACCTACTATCCACGATCAACTATCCACGACCTACCATCCACAATCTACCGCCTTTACTTCGATCTATCCATCACCGCATAAACCGTCGGAATCACGATCAACGTCAAAATCGTCGAGCTCACCAGGCCGGCGATCACGGTAATCGCCATGGGGGTACGGATTTCAGCCCCTTCGCCGAGTCCGAGCGACATGGGAATCAAGCCAAGCACGGTGGTCAGTGTCGTCATGAGAATTGGGCGCAGGCGCATGCTGCCGCCCTGCACCAGCGCTTCCAGTTTTTCCATGCCATCCTTGCGCAGACGATTGACGCAATCGATCAGCACGATGGCATTGTTGACCACGATGCCGGCGAGGATGATCATGCCGATGAAAACCACGACGCTCAAGGGGATCTGTAAGGCGAACAATGCCAGCAGCACGCCGATCAGAGCCATGGGAATCGTAAACATGATCACGAAAGGATGCAGCAGCGACTCGAATTGTGAAGCCATGACCACGTAGATCAAAAAGATCGCCAGCGCCAGCGCCAGCATCAGGCTGTTGATGGAGGTTTCCATTTCCGCGTTTTGGCCGGTTACAGTAAAACTGAAGTCGCTCGGGAAATTCACTTCTTGCAGCGCAGCGTAGATGCGCTGCGAAGCCGTTTTCAAATCCAGGCCGGAAATGTTGGCGGTGATCAAAGCCGCGCGTTGCTGCTCGATGCGGCGGATCTCACTCGGGCCTTCTTTGATGTGAATGCCGGCCACGGCAGACAACGGAATCGGAACGGGTTGATTGGGATTCACCACCAGCCGCCGCAGCTCCTCGACGCCGGCTTTGTCTTCCTCATTTACTTTCACGCGAATATCAATACGGCGATCGGCCTCGCGGAATTCCGTGGCGACAATACCTTGCACTTTGTTGCGCACGATGCCGGCGACGTCATTGATATTCAAGCCATAATGCGACAGGCGATCGCGATCGTAGACGATCTGCACCTCGGGATTGCCGGCCTGCAGATTCGAACGCACGTCCTTCAACCCCGGAATTGCGGCAATGCGCGTCTCGGCTTCATTGCTGAGCTCGCGTAGCCTGGCGAGATTGTAGCCTTTGATTTCGATTTCGATCGGCGTTTTGAAGCTGAACAGCGCCGGCCGGGACACTTTGGATTCCACCTCCGGGATGTTGCTGAATTGATTGCGCAGGCGTGCAATCAAGGCCTCTTCGCGATTTTCAAAATCCCCCGCGCCGTTCAATGTGATCGTCATCTTAGCGGTGTGTTCGCCTTCGTCCGAAGAAGATTGCGAGGTGGCTTCGGTTCCGGCGAGGCTCGCTACTTTCCGCACAACCTCCTCTTGCATCGCAGCCGTGACCAGAGGTGCGAATTTTTCATCGGTCAATTCCACCGGTGTGCCCACTGGAAAGCGCGCCTCAATGTTGAATTCGCCTTGATGCACGTCCGGAATCAATACCAAACCCAGGCGCGGCATCAGAATAAAAACGCAAAGAGCAAAAGCAGCGGCAGAAAAGCCGATAACTTTGCCACAATGAGACAGGGCCCAGCGCACAGCATGCGGATACGCGCGATAAGACCACTGAAGCATCGGATTCAACACGGCAATCAACCCGAGAAAAATGACGCCGATGGGCAAACCTATCAACAATAGCACAAGCGAAAGCACGAATACCAGCGCAAAGATCATCAGCAAGAATAATTTTAACATCGTGCCGAAAAGCTGATACGCCACGAAAAAAAGAACACCATAGCTCAAGTAGAACGGAAACAATGCCATTAGCCCGGTGCGCTTGCGCCGACTCGCCGTCTTGAAGCTCGTTGCAAAACGACGCCAGCCGGCGATGAAATTGGGGTAGGCTTTGAAAATGAAAATTGTATCCCACACGCGGCGGTGCAATTGCCAGGAGCCGAATGCCGGATTTTCACTCCAGGCGGCGAAGCGCATGGCGAAAGCTCGGACCGCCGGAATCCAGCCAGCCAGCAAAGTCGGAATGAAAGCAACAACGATGGTCAGGCTTTTCGCGATCGCGAGCAGCAGAGCAGCTAACAGCATGAACAAATTCAGCACCGTTTCTTTACCGAAGCGCGCCAGAGTTCCGCCGAGGGATTGCAGCACTTTGTTTTCTCCGGTATGGCGAGTTCGCATTTTTTCCAGGTCTGAAAACAGCGTCGGCCGTAGAATATGATTCTCCATGAAACGACCACGAATATCGGCAAGATATTCATTCTTGATCGCACGCGAAGCGAGCATCGGCACGAGAAACAAGGCGACGGCGAGCGACGCCAGCAGTGAAAACACAACCGTCAAAGCCATGTCTCCGAAAATCTGGCCGGCCACACCTTTAACGAAAACGATCGGAAAAAATACTGCGACCGTGGTGAGCGTGGAGGAGATGACGGGCCCACCGACTTCGCTTGTTCCCTGCACCGCCGCGGAAATGAGATCATGCCCTTCTTCGCGCAAGCGATGGATGTTTTCCAGCACCACAATGGAATTATCCACCAGCATACCGATCCCGAGCGCGAGGCCGCCGAGCGACATGATGTTCATGGTAACGTCGAACATGAACATCGGCGCGAAGGTAGCGACCACGGAGATCGGGATTGCAATTGCAACAATGATGGTGTTCCACACGCGCCGCAGGAATATGTAAAGAATGACGATGGCCAGAACGCCGCCCATGACGGCGGTGCTATTGACTTCATTCACCGCGTTCTTGATGAAAGTGGATTGATCGGAGAGCAATTCAATTTGCGTCGCTTCACGTAACTCATAACCCAGAAAACTGGTCATGCGCTTCAGCAGCATGGCCTGGGCCGCCGCGGCTTCACCTTTTTCTTTGTCGCTCTTTCCGGAAGCGGTCTTGCCGTTCTTATGTGCCTCGCCCGGAGCCTTCTTTTTCATGTTTGCCACAAAGGCCTGCTGCTCCTCGGTGCCAAAAATGCGCTCTTTCACCGCGAGCGCCACGGTTACTATGTTGGCATCGGCTTCTTTGAAGATCTCAATCTCGACGCTTTCCTTGCCGTTGACGCGCGTGATGACTTCGCGTTCTTTATTCGTGCGCACCGCTGTACCCACGTCTTTGACGCGAATATCAACGCCTTCGCGGCGGCCGATCGCCAGATTGGCGATTTCATCCACGTCGCGAAATTCATTCAACGTGCGCACGAGGTATTCGGTCTGGCCTTCCTTGAGGTTACCCCCGGCGAGATTGATATTCTCCTGCGACAGGCGGCGATTGACGTCCTGGATGTTCAAACCGAGCAGCGTAATCTGGCGCTCGTTCAGCTCCACACGAATTTCTTCCTCCAAGCCGCCGCGCACTTTCACTGCAGCCACGCCATCGATGGTTTCTAGATCCCGTTTGATTTCCTCTTCCGCAATGTAGCGCAGCGCAAACAGCGACTTGTCGCCGTACAAGCCCAACCGCAAAATCGGATCGAGCGTGGGATCGTAGCGCAGAATCAGCGGCTTTTCCGCCTCGGGCGGTAGAAAAACTTGATCGAGCTTCTCGCGTACGTCCTGCACCGCCATGCTCATGTCTGTGTCCCACGTGAATTCGAGAATGACGTCGGAAAAACCCGCCTTTGAGATGGAGCTGATGCCCACCAGATTATTGACCACGCCCAATTCTTGCTCGATGGGCCGCGAAATCGTGGTTTCGATTTCCTCCGGTGCAGTGCCGGCATATTCAGTACGAATCGTCAGCGTGGGATACGAAATATCCGGCATCAAATTCAACGCGAGACGATCATATGAAACCAGGCCGAATACGCACAGCGCGACCACGATCATAAATATGGCCACCGGCCGGGTGGTGGTGAAGGTGAAGACGTTGTGTTTGTTGGATTCTATACTCATGTGAGGGCTCTTGGCTTTTGTGCTCAAGTTTGAGGATTGAGGCTCGAAGATTGAGGATCGTAGATAGTGAATCGAAGATCGAGGATAGTAG
>JBOHQX010000413.1:0-5755 GCA_050732395.1 bacterium | reverse complement strand
ATGTTCAAAAACTACCTCAAAATCGCACTGCGCACTTTGCGCCGAAACAAGATCTATTCCTCCATTAACATCCTGGGATTGGCGATCAGCATTGCCGCGTGTTTGCTGATTTTACAATATGTCGGCTTCGAGCTGAGTTACGACAAGTTCCATGCCCATGCGGACAATCTGTACCGATTAACCAACGATCGCCACCAAAATGGCCAGTTGACCCAGCATGGCGTGATTACTTATTCCTCCGTTGCCAAGGCCATGAAAGCGGATTACCCCGAGGTGGCTAACTACACGAGGCTGGTCCAATTCACTCGCGTCTATCTGCGGCACGAGGACACCGGCTTTGATGAAAGCATACTGTTTGCCGATTCGGCTTTTCTCAGCATGTTTTCTTTTCCCCTTCTCCTCGGCGAGGCGAATACCGCCCTCGCTTCACCGAATGCGATTCTCCTTTCCGAATCAGCAGCACAAAAATATTTCGGGCCGGGCTGGCGAGCGCGCGACCTTTTGGGAAAAACTTTCAACATCGACAACCGGCGCGACTACGCCGTTACCGGAGTCTTTAAGGACGTGCCGGCAAATTCTCATATGACATTCGATTTCCTGACTTCATATAAAACGCTGAAGCAATTCTGGACGCAAGCCGAAGACAGTTGGACGAACTCCAATTTCATGGTTTATCTCCAGTTGGTGCCGGGCACGGATCCACAAGCTCTGGAAAGGAAATTCCTCGCTTTCAGCGAGCGTTATTTTCAGGGCACGAAAGTGACCAACAGCATCGAGAGTTTTTATTTGCAGCCGCTGAGCGACATTCATTTGAATTCCAATTATGAGTACGAGACTTGGGCGCATGGGAACGGCACTGCAGTGTGGGCATTGTTGATGGTTGCGGGGTTTATTTTGATCATCGCCTGGGTCAATTACATCAACCTGACGACGGCGCGGGCAATGGAACGCGCAAAGGAAGTGGGCATGCGAAAAGTGGTGGGCGCGCGAAAACACCAACTTGTCGAACAGCTCGCGGTAGAAGCATTGCTGTTTAACCTGATCGGGTTGGTGGCTGCGATAGTGCTCATTGAACTGTCCCGGCCTGTGATCGCTGAAAAACTGGGCATACATTTTTCTTCCGTTTTGTCGACCGGCCCTTTGGGTTTGGCCTTCATCGCGCTGTTCCTGCTCGGTACGCTGGTCTCGGCCTCGTATCCCGGCTTTCTCCTTTCCACATTTGAAACGATTTCGGTATTGAAGGGCAGGTTGACGCGTTCGGCGCGCGGGCATCTGATGCGCAGAGGCCTGGTGGTTTTTCAATTCGTCATGTCTTTCGCCTTGATCGCGGGCACTTACGTCGTCTACTCGCAAATCAACTTCATGCTGCACAAAAATCTCGGTATGAACCTCAGCCAGACGCTGGCAATATACGGGCCGCGATTGACGGGCTGGGATTCCACTTATTATGATCAGATCAACAGCTTCAGGGCCGAGCTGTTGCGCTATCCCGCGATTAGCCACGTGACGACCTCCGGGCGTTTGCCGGGCACGCGCACCGGGCGAATTTTCGATGTGCAGCGTAAGGGCGGCGGTAACGCCCTTCCGGGTGATCCGGCTCAGCGTTACACCGCGAGCGAAATCGGAGTCGATTACCAATTCTTCGAAACCTTCGAAATGCCCATCTTAGCCGGCCGAGGATTTGACCGCTCCGATCACAAGTTTGATTTCAATGCCATCAAAGCCGTGGTCATCAACGCCACCGCTGCCAGGCTGTTGGGCTTCGAGAAGCCTGAGCAAGCGCTGCAACAAGGATTGCGTTATTGGGATAAAGATTGGGAGATCGTCGGCGTGGTTGCCGATCATCATCACCAATCGTTGCACGTTCCGGTTGAGCCCATCATTTTCATGCCGCTTTACTCGACCGGCCAATTCCTTTTCGTCAAAGTCAATTCGCAGAATCTTGCGGAAACCCTCGCGGCCGTGAAGGGCAAATATTTGGAGTTCTATCCCGGCAACACCTTCAATCACTTCTTTTTGGATGATCGTTTCAACGCGCAATATCGTACCGACCAACGCTTCGGCGCCGCGTTTGGACTTTTCTCATTTCTAGGGGTATTGCTGGCCTGCCTCGGATTGTTCGGCTTGTCTTTTTTCACCACGGCGCAGCGCACCAAAGAAATCGGCGTGCGCAAAGTTCTCGGCGCTTCGATTGGAAGCATTTTGGGCTTGCTTTCCAAAGATTACTCCAAGCTCGTTCTGCTGGCTGCGTTGCTGGCGACGCCGTTGACCTATTTTGCCGTGAACCGGTGGCTGGCCGGATATGCGTATCGCATCAATCTTGGTTGGCCCGTGTTTTTGATCTCGGCGCTGCTGGTCTTGAGCATCGCCTTGTTGACCGTCAGTTACCAAACTATCAAAGCTGCGCTGGCGAATCCGGTGGAGGCGTTGAGGTACGAGTAAACAGTGATCAGTATTCAGTATTCAGTAATCAGTAAGTGATTACTGATTACTGATTACTGATTACTGAATACTGATCACTGATCACTGGAGCAAACCCATGCTGAAAAACTACCTCAAAATCACCTTCAGAAACCTGCTCAAACACAAGGCGTACACGTTCATCAACATCGCCGGCCTGGCGCTCGGCATGACGTGTTGTCTTCTCATTCTCCTTTACGTGCAACATGAGCTGAGCTATGATCGTTTTCATGAGCAGGCGGATCGTCTCTATCGCATTTTCTGGCAGAGCGGGAATCCTCAAACGCGCACGCCGCATCCCATGGCACAGGCGCTGGCCAAAGATTTTGCTGAGGTCGAGAGTGCGGTGAGCCTCTCGCCGGTCTGGGGGCCGGGTTTGACGAGACCCAAATTCTCGATCCAATACGGCGACCAGCGTTTCGAGGAACGAGAAGTTTTTTCTGCCGACTCCACGTTTTTCCAGGTGTTCTCATTTACCCTGCTCAAAGGGGATCCGAACACCGCCCTGCGCTCCCCGACTTCACTGGTGATCACCGAACAGATCGCCAAAAAATACTTTGGCGATGAAGACCCCATGGGCAAAGTTCTCACCGTCAACAACAGCGTCGATTTGAAAGTCGCGGGGGTGTTGCAGAATATTCCCGCCAATTCTCATTTTCATTTTGATTTTCTGATCTCTTACGTGCTCTTGAAAATGCGGGAAACAGGCAGTTACTACGAATGGGAAGATTTTGGACACTACAACTATATCAAGCTCGCGCCGCATGCCGATCCGCAAATCTTGGAAGCAAGAATTGCGGATTGGTTTCTCCAGTACAATGAGTGGCCTGCCGAGGATGTTGCAGAGCTCAAAAGCGGTCAGGTCGCTTTTCGCCTGCAACCGATTACCGCTATTCACCTGCACTCGCACCTCAAATGGGAGCTCGAGCCGAACAGTGACTTTGCTTATGTCTGGCTGTTTTCAGCGATTGCCGTTTTCGTTCTGCTCATCGCCTGCATCAACTTCATGAATCTTTCCACGGCGCGCTCGGCAACACGCGCCCGGGAAGTCGGCATGCGCAAGGTGGTCGGCGCGTTTCGCTATCAATTGATCGCACAATTTCTCGGAGAGTCCCTTTTGCTCAGCGTGATAGCGCTGTTCTTGTCTATTGCAGCGGCTGAGCTGCTGCTGCCATTTTTCAATTCCCTGAGCGGCAGAGATTTGGTGGTCGACTATCGTGACAACCCGTGGCTTCTCATTGGCATCGGCGCTATAGCGTTGTGCGTGGGTATTATTTCCGGCAGCTATCCGGCTTTCTTTCTCTCCGCTTTGCCGCCCATGAAGACACTCAAAGACACGACGAGGTTCGGAGCAAAAAGCGCGCGCTTCCGCCAAATACTGGTCGTGACACAATTCGTCATCTCCATCGCTTTGATTGCGGGCACAGGCATTGTTGCCGCGCAATTGGAGTTTCTCAAATACAATAACCTGGGCTTCGATCAAGAGCAGATCGTGGTTGTGCCAATCAAAACCGATGCTATGCGACGAAATTATGAAACCGCAAAAGCCGAGCTGCTAAGCAACCCCGACGTGGTGAGCATCACCGCCGTTTCCAACGTCCCTGGCGGGAGATTCAATCAAAATGAGATTTACTGGCAGGCTGCTGAAGACGAGCAAGATGTGTCACAGATGCGCGTAGATTACGATTTTTTTAGGACGTTGGGCATCGAAATATCGGAGGGCCGGGATTTCTTGAAGTCAATGTCAACCGATTCGGCTTCCGCATTCATTCTCAATGAAACCGCGGCGCGCTTATACAATTGGGATACTGCCGTGGGCAAGGAAATTACTTGGATCGACGATGACGATGCGCGCCGGGGCACGATCATCGGTGTGGCCAGGGATTTTCATTTTCAATCACTGCACCGCAGCATCGAGCCGTTGATATTTCACGTTCTGCCGGCGGGGTTCAATTATTTTCTAATCAAGATTGGCAGACTCAATATAGCAAGCACGCTGGCCGATTTGGAGAAAAAGTGGAAGACGGTAGAGCCGGGTCGCGCATTCGAATATTCTTTTCTCGACGAGGATTTCGCGGCGCTTTACCGTTCGGAAGAGAGCATGCAGGCCGTGGTCGAAAGTTTTTCTTTCCTGGCGATCTTGATCGCGTGTCTCGGCTTGTTTGGTCTGGCCTCGTTTACCATGCAACAACGCACCAAAGAGATCGGCGTGCGCAAAGTGTTGGGCGCGTCGGTTGCGAACATCGTGCTGATGTTGTCCAAAGATTTCACTCGTCTGGTGCTCGTGGCATTCATCGTGGCCAGCCCGTTCGCCTATCTTGCGATGAACACCTGGCTGCAAAAATTCGTTTATCGTATCGACATAAGCTGGTGGGTGTTTGGGTTGGCGGGCGGACTTGCGCTCGTCATCGCACTCCTGACCGTGAGCACGCAAGCGATCAAAGCGGCGCTGGCGAATCCGGTCAACTCCTTAAGATACGAATGAATCCAATTGGCAGAAGCAGTTGCAGTAGCAGTCAAAAATTCTACTGCTACTCCTAGTGCCGCTGTTACTTTAGTCTGTGGAATGACATATGTTCGAAAACTATCTTAAAATCGCCGTCAGAAATTTGCTGCGGCACAAAGGTTATTCTTTCATCAACATCGCCGGCCTCGCCATTGGCATGGCGTGTTGTATTGTGATTCTACTGATCGTTCAACATCAGCTCAGTTACGACCGCTTTTTCACAAACAGCGATCGGCTTTACCGCGTTGTGCAAGATATACATTGGGGCAGCGGCGACGTCTGGTGGTTTACAGGCACGCCAATGGGGCCGAAACTCGAACGGGAGATTGCCGCGGTGGAACGCGCGACCCGCCTCTATTTCAAAAGCACGCTGGTGAGCTACCAGAAAGACCCAGCCCCGGTTCGTTTCCAGGAAGATCGCTTTGGATATGCGGATTCCACTTTTTTTGAGGTTTTCTCATTCAGCTTCATTCAGGGCAACCCGGCGCACGCTCTCAATAGTCCTCTGTCCATTGTGCTTACCGCCGCCATGGCTGAAAAATACTTCGGTGAAGAAAATCCCCTCGGCAAAACGCTGCGTATTGACGATCGCTTCGATTTGCAAGTCACCGGTGTGATCGCCAATGTCCCGGATAACACGCATCTCAAGTTTGATTTTGTGGCTGCATTCCCGGTGATCAATAAGTTTTATAACATGCCGGAATTCACGAGCTGGTGGTGGCCAGGGGTTGCTACCTACGTGCGTTTGGCCAAGGGCGCGGCGGTGGAGCAGCTCAATGCCGAACAACT
>JBOHQX010000412.1:0-23440 GCA_050732395.1 bacterium | reverse complement strand
GTTCTTTTCCATGCCAGTACAAACTAGGAAAAAAATTGTGAAAGTCTAGACTGAACGTTTGTCCTCCAAAATATGAAAGCGCTTAGCTTGACACCTATGCCCTTCGGGGTTTGCGAATATTTACCGCTGTCGTCTATAATCATGTCACCTCTTCGCGGTTGGCGTCCGGCGACTTCTGCGATGTTGATGATGGCATCGGAGTCGGGTTTCAATAAATTCCCGATATTGCGACGACTGTTTCGACTAGCCCGGCTGCGTCGTAATTGGAAAGATCAGCGAGCGTTAAATTTTTAATCCGCAGGGATAAACGACTAAAGTTTGATTCTCGTTGAAAGCCAGGGATTGACCCCGGTTCTTGCGCAATAACAACAAATGACAATTCCCATATTTCATGCACAGCCGCCGAAATTCATCCTGTTTCACGGGCACAATCGAAGCTAACTTGTGAGGCATTGTCGCAACCCTCGAACTCGATGGCTTCGACGCCGACCTGCGAGGACTCAGGACTACAAAAATTAAAGCACCATTGCACTAGCTCCTTCGCACAGGTAAACTCTCCAGTCGTTTCCCCTGCCCTTTCTGCAAAGTGATTATTTGATCTGAGGCGACGCCGGGAAACATCTCGACGGCGCCGCCCGGCCATTCGACCAGGATTCTTTCCACCGTTGTCTTCGCGCCTAATCCAAAATGCACACGCATCTCATTACTATTGAGATAACTATAGCCGGGCGCAACGTAGCGTAGCACACGAGCGTCGCTGACTTCCACAAAGACCTTCGCGCCAATGGCGTCGCGTTTGAGCGCGAGATCGAGCGCGCGCACGAGCAGCCAATGTCCTTTGTTGGGGACATCGTTGCGGAATAAGCGTGCGCGGCCTCCCTCATTCGTGACCAAGAGATCGATGTCTCCGTCGTTATCAACATCGCCGAATGCCAAGCCGCGGCTGTTTTCGATCTGTCGAGAAAAGGATGCCGCTTGCGCGCTGGCATCGCGATATTTTCCAGAACCCTCGTTCTCAAACAAGAAATTCGGCTCGGCATAATGATCCCAATACCCGGGAGATTCGGTATTTTTGAGCAGCGGGCCGCGCGTCACGCGGCCATTCACTACGGCGAGGTCGAGATCGCCATCGTGATCATAATCGAAGAATCCGGTGCCAAAGCCGGTGTAAGGCAAGCTGATACCGGCCAGGCGCGCAGGCGAGCTGTCATCCTGAAACATTCCGTCTCCGATGTTGCGATAGAGTGCATTGCCCTCCTCGCGCAGATGCGTGATGAATAAATCCATGTCTTCATCATTATCGATGTCTCCCACGGCCACGCCCATGTTTGCCGCCGGCAAGCCAAGCGCATTGACCGCCGCGCCTCGCGGCAATGCCTCATCTTTGAAAGTGCCATTCTTCTGATTGATCCATAAGAAATTCGGTTCGCGATCGTTGGCGACATAAACATCGGGCCAGCCATCGGCGTTGAAATCGGCGCTCACCACACCCAAGCCATATGAAGCCACCCTGGCGATGTTCGAGGCCAGAGAAACATCAGTGAAAGTGCCATTGCCGTTGTTGTGATACAGCTTGTCCGGCACCGCGGGAAAACCGGTCGGTCCGCAATAGTCAGGACGCCCGGCTCGATCAGTGCACACCACCGTGCTGTCATAAGCCAGGTAGTTGGCGACGTAGAGATCGAGAAAGCCGTCGCGATCGTAATCGAAAAAAATCGCGGAGCAAGCCCAGTGCGAATTGTCAATGCCAGCAGCTTTGGTGACGTTGGTGAAGGTGCCATCGCCATGGTTGCGGTAAAGCGCATCCGGGCCATAATTGGTCACATAAACATCGGGGTGGCCATCGTTGTCGAAATCGCCAATCGCGCAGCCCATGCCGTACCCGGTGTCGCCCAAACCGGAAGCCGCGGTGACATCGACAAATGTGCCATCCGCATTCTGGCGGAATAGGCGATTCGTGGCAAGTGGATGTTGGTCTTTATTGGTGCCATGGTAGCCGCCATTGATCAAATAGATGTCGAGATCGCCGTCGTTGTCGTAATCCAGAAACGCGCCACCCGAGCCGATGCTCTCCGGCATGTAATAGCTGCCGTCTACGCCGGCCTCGTGCACAAAATCCAATTTGACCTGATCGGTAATTTCCGTGAAGTATCCTGTTCGGGAAGTTTTGGAAGCCATCTCGCGATCAGACTGCGAAGAATCGCAGGCCGCGAGCTCAAGCAGGCATAAGAGGCCTGCGCACGGGCAAAATGTATTCTGGCCGTTCATCTCATGACAAAGAATTTCTTCGTCAAATAACTTCGCCCGTTGTTTATTCTAATCCAGTAGATTCCTGTGCGCAGCAAATGGCCATTCTGATCGCGGAGACTCCACTCAAAATGGAAGGGTTGGGCAGAAGGAAATGTCGCAGTTTCGAAAACGGTTTCGCCCAAGACATTATAGATGGCGATGGAGTTAACCTGGGCAAATTGGGAGGTGAAGTGCACGGCGAGGTGGTCGCGTTCGCCGCTGGCGACAGCCGGGTTGGGGAAGACATGCAGCTCAGCCGGAAGCGTCGCAGCAGCGGGGTTCGTTCGAAAAGCAACTGAAGTCGTTGGTGGAAATAAATCCTGCCATCTTCCACTGAGGCGAACATCGTCAATACGGCCTTCAAAATCGTTGATGCTGGGAGAGCCCGGATCGCTCCGATACCAGGTGCCAATGGCCAGGGGCGCATCATTCGAAAAGAAAGGTTGATTGAAATGCAAGGTATCCGCGGCCGGTGCGGCCGGATCGTTCCACAGGTAAACCTTCTGCGCCTGAAAATCATAAAATGCGGCCACGAACGTCCACTGATCGAGCGGAATCTCAAAGCTCGACGTCACGCGTTGCGCGCGATCGTTGGCATCGCGAATGAGAAACTCCAGGTTCTTGCTTTCGGAAATACGCAAGCAGTAGTTCGTGGTTTTGGGCGTGGGAAACTGATCGCCTTTGACGATGAGGAAGTGTACGCGCGTGAAAGCGATCGGATAAATCCAGGCTGAAATGCCGATATTTTCGTTATCGAAATCAAGATCAGCGCTGTCCTCGATTTTCAAAAAATCATGAGCATTGCCGGCTTCCACAGACAAATAGGCGCTGCCCTCTCGCAACGGCGCGAAATTGCCATAATTCGCCGGGTCCTGCAATACGCCATGGTCCTCTGCCACATCCCAGCCGGCGGTGTCCAGGCCGTTATTCTCACATTGCCATCTGCCGCCTTTACTTTGGGCATGAACCAGAGGGCCGAAAGACAGAAGCAAGCCCAGCAATTCTGGACGAACGAGGCGCATGCTCAATATGTCCATTCCTATTTCCACTCATCTTTTCAACACAGATACACAGAGTACACAGCGCGGCACAGAGACGCTAAGTTTAAACAGAGATTTTCTTTGCGATCCTCTTCGCGAGGCTCTGCGTGATAAATTCCCTACCCGGGCAAACCTTTGGCAATGCATGTGATACCGTCTTTCTTCTGGCCCTCAGGAAAGTTGATCACAAGACCGAGACGCTTGTCTACCAGGCGCAGATCGATTAAGATCTGTTTTTGTGCACAGAATTTATGTCTCACGCAGAGATTACGCAGAGATTACGCAGAGAATTTCCTTGCGAACCTTTGCGACTTTGTCCCGCCCTCACGGGAAGAAAGTTCTGGCTTTTTTGCAAGGCCTTTACCTTGTATTATTGTTGCGGTTCTCTTTTCGTTGCAAAATTTGGGTCCTAAAAAGCAAAGATCTCAACCGCAGAAACACAAAAGAGCGGCTACGAGGGCTAGCGTTTTCCATAGTTGGGCGCTTGTTCGACGCCGATGTAGGCGCTCAACACGAGGCCAATGTCGCCGCTGCCGGGAAACACGGCGTACATGGTCTTCTTGTGAAAAGTCAAATATCGCATCTGGGCTGACATTTCGCCTTCATACAATCTTTCAGTGGAGGCATCGGCGTGAATCGCCAGCAAGTGCGCGTCCCAGGCCTCTGAAATGTAAACCGTACCTTCAATGTCGACTTCCACGCCGAGCGGCGGAACGTCGGCGTTGGTATAAATGCTCTCGCCATTTTCCAGCCCCGCTGCGGTAATGTCAAAGCGCCAGACACTGCCGGTGTCCCAAATATCCGTCACATAGAAATGGTTTTCATAAACGCGACAGCTTTTGGGAGTGCCAAGATCAGCGGCCGCGCTGAGATTGCCGCCGGCGTACTTGACGATGCCCGAATCATTGGCGACGATATACATGTCGCCGGCGTTGTCCCAATCGAAATCGATGACGTGCAAACCATCGGTCACGACGTAATCTTCTATCGTGGCGCCATCCGGTGACACGCGCATGATTTTGCCTTCACTTTGATTGCAGACGTAAAGAAAGTTGTTGGGGCCGAAGTGAATGGAGCCGTCGACAGCGACGTGGGCGAATTCCGACTTTTCCCCGGCAGGCGTGATTTTGAATATAATTCCATCGTTGCCGGAGCCCACGAAGACATTGTCGGAATCATCCACGGCCACGCCTTTGGGCCAGGAGATGGCATCATCAATAGTCGCCAGCGTTGGTTTGAAGCTGAAACTCAACTGATTGCTCCAAAGCTCGGAGCCTTTGACGGCCACGCGCACCATCACGGTTTCGTCCGAGAGATTCGGCGTTTCCACGGACAATTCGGTGGCGCTGGCAGCGAGAACCGTCCCAGTTCTATCTCCAAATTGCACGAAATTGAATGCCGGCTCGGAGTTGAAACCGCTGCCGGAAATCTTGACGACATCTTTCAAAAAACCTTCCGGAGGATCCAAAGCGGTAATGGTGGCCGCCGGCGAGCCGGTGGGATTGGGATCGGGATTATCCGGACCGTAAACGGGATTTTCCGGCGCATTGCAAGCCAGTGCCATCAGCACGCCAGCGCATGCGCAAGACAGTAACCATGTTCTATCTTTCATGAGAGATCTCCTCATTGATTTGCAATTGCCGACCGGAAAACGGCCCTTTCGGGTTTGTCATTCCCGCGCAAGCGGGAATCCAGGATTTTGTGAGGATTCTTGGATGCCCGCTTTCGCGGGCATGACATTAAAAGGTGTTATTCAGCATCATCCTAACCACGCGTTTATCGCGCACATGGCAGTCCGCGCTCCCCTTCGTTTTCATGGGAATTTTGACACCACCTCGCCTGTATACTTGACGGTTACATCACGTGCCGCGTGAGGAATTTTCGCATCCGTGATTTTGCCGCCTGGCCATCGCACATGAATTCGCTCCGGCGGCTCCGGTGTGCCGAGAATAAGCGTCGCCGAATCTTGCGACCAATAACCCGCACCGGCATGAATCTGCCGTGCCGGGCCCCTGCGATTCTTGAATTGCAATTGCACGGTCGCACCCACGCCACTGGGGTTCTGCGGTACGCCGGCCAATCTCACCCGCAGCCCGGGCTGCCCATGAACATTGCGATAGAGTTTCGTTTCTGCGCCGTTCTGTGTGATCACCAAGTCCACGCGGCCATCGTTATCGAAATCACTCAACGCTGCGCCGCGCTGTTCGCCATAGACTTTGATACCGGATATCTGCCCCGGCACCGGCGCCAGCTTGCCGCCGCCATCGCCCTTCAACCAAAGGCCGCGACCGGCATCCAGTCGCGGCGTTTCGACCTGCGAGGCAAAAAAATTCTGCGAGAGAAAAACATCGTCATGGCCGTCGCCATCAAAATCCGTCACACCGACGTGAAATCCCGGCGCAAATTGCGCTTCTGCGGGCAAGGGAGTGGCCTCGAAGTGATCGCCACGATTGAAAAAGACCGTATGCGCGAGGGTGTTGACTTCGAGCTTGCCGGCTTGCTCGAGCGCGGCCCCGATGATTTCCTGCACCGCGGCGCCGCCGTACTTTTCATGACTCGTCATGTTCGCGCGAATGTACGGTAGGGCTTGCGACATACTAGCAAGCCCGCGCTCGGGGACGAGCGCTCTCATCATAGTGTCAAAATGCGCCTCGACGATATCTAACCGGCCGTTGTGGTCAAAATCATCATAATAAACTTGCAGAGGAAGCTCCGCAGTAGAATGATATTTGCTGTTTAACCCCCAATTCGTCGCGATAATGTCCAACCTTCCATCTTCATCAAGATCGCCGGTGGTCACACCATTCCACCAGCCTTTAAAGCCGGCGAGACCAAACTTTTCCGTCGCCTCATGAAGCATGCGCGTTTCATTTTCGAAAATCGTGATTGGACCCCATTCCAGCGCCAAAACCAAGTCGGCGTCGCCATCGCTATCGAAGTCGCTAAAAACAGCACCAGATACCAGGCCGAGCCGGTCAAATGCGTTTGCATGCGCGCGATCTGCAATGAAGCGCCCCTGATGATTGCGCCACAACTGCGCCGAAGCTGGTTCCGGATAGCGCCCGGGAATCGTTCGCCCACCAACGAACAGGTCGAGATCGCCGTCGCCGTCATAGTCTCCGAGCGCCATCGGGCCGGAGGCCGATGCTTCGGCGGCAAATTCGATTGTGGTCGCATACCGGCCATTGCTGAAATCATGCTGAGTTACCTTGGGCGTGCGCTGGGTCAAATCCTCAAAATTAGAATTGCCCACCAACAATGTCAGACGGCCGGATTCATGCTTCATGCCAACAATCGTGGTTTGATCCTGCCCGGCCGGTTGCGCCAGCCTGGAAACGCCCATGGCTTTGAATCCAGCCTTGCCCTCGTTGCGAAAGCAGGCAAGCTGCCCGCCTCGGCCATTGGCGATGAAGAGGTCGTCATCATGGTCATCATCCCAATCGAACCACGCCACCCCCGGCCCGAGCTGGCTCAAACGATTGGGCAGCAGCGGTTGCCGATGAAAATCATCGAATGGCGTTTCATGATGCCTGTGGTTGAGGAGAGAGCTGACGTCCTCGAAGTATGCAACCGCGTCGTTGGAGAAATCATTTGATTGCTGGGTTGCGACCTTCTTTTCGAGTCGATCGGAGGACGGCGGCAGAGCATGGCTCTCGTCAATCTCGTAAACGCGGTTCGCACCGACATTTTCAACAACACTGCGCTTGCCGCTGCGCCACGTAACTTCGATTTGCATGGTGTTGCTTGCGCTTGCCGCAAATACGGCTTGGGGATCAGCTCCAGAGAGATACAAGCCGCCGCAGATCAGCTCTTTGGTTTGGCGTACCGGCCCGCCCAGCAGCCTGATCTTGGCGCCGATTCCTTTGGTGTTTGGCGCAAGACCCTTCAGGCGCACAGCCACGCGAGGTGCCGTAGTTTCATTGCGATAGATTCCGGCCGGCGCCTCAAAGTTGTTCATGACCAGGTCGGGATCGCCATCGTTGTCGAGATCGGCCGTTGCCATGCCATGCGAGATCCCTTTTGCGGCCAGTCCCCAGTACGCACCAGTTTCCTCGAAAGTCAAATCGCCGCAGTTGCGAAAGGCACAGTTGGGTGTGGCCAGACGCGGATACATGAGCAGAGTGCGGCGGAGCTCCTCGAGATTGCGCACGCGCAGATCTCGAATCTTGAGCTGGGTATCGGTGTCTAACACATCATAAGCGTGGCCGTTAGCGATCAGAATATCTTCGTATCCATCGAGATCGACGTCCAGAAATATCGTCGACCATGACCATTCAGAAGCTTGCACGCCGGCATAGTTGGCGATTTCTGCAAAAGTGTTGTCCCCACGGTTCAGGAGCAAAACATTGCGCATGATTTGCGGGCGATTGTCGATCTTGCCGATCGTGATCGGTGTCGGCGCCATGGTGCCCATTTGCATTTGTCTGCGCTGGTGATCGCGACTGAGCATATCGACAACAAAAAAATCCAGATCGCCGTCGCGGTCGAGGTC
Organism: bacterium; assembly: GCA_050732395.1. Classification (GTDB taxonomy): domain Bacteria; phylum Zhuqueibacterota; class Zhuqueibacteria; order Zhuqueibacterales; family Zhuqueibacteraceae; genus JBIOXB01. The sequence goes on along the minus strand of JBOHQX010000412.1, from coordinate 15,619 downwards.
GGAAAAATCCACCGCCATGCTCGAGACGCTGGTGCTGCGCACGGCAAGACCGGGCATGGCATGAAATTTCCCGGTTCCGTCATTGCGCCAAATGCCGTCCGGGCTCCAAAAATCATTACAGACGTAGAGATCCGGATCTCCGTCCTCATCCATGTCCTGCAAGCGCGCCATCAAGCTCCAATCTCGCGGCCAGGACACTGGCCTACCATTCTCATCAAAAAAAACTTCCGCCGAAAGTTTGGTGGCTGCAAAGTGACCTTGTCCGTCATTCAGGTAAATGAGGTCGGGTTCGCCGTAATCCGTACGCGCCAGGATCAATCCCGTGCTGGTGTATTGCGGTGAGTGTTGATCCTTGGCGGAGATTCTTTTGTAATTCGCGACATAAAGATCCAGATCACCGTCCCCCTCGATATCCGCCAGTGCCATGGTTGTGCTGCCGGTTCTGCCCGGTTTGGGCGAAAGACCTGCACCCGCGGTCACCTCGGTGAATCTGCCGGTTCCGTCATTGCTGAAACAGGCATTCGGGCCGCCGGGTGCTGTGACCAGGAGATCTAGATCGCTGTCGCCATCGATATCAGCAAAGGTGGCACCAGCACAGAAACGGTCCGGGCAACCAACACCTGCCGCCTGGGTGATGTCCTCGAAACCCCAATTTCCGCGATTGCGATAAAGCACATTGTTTCCATTGAGACCGCAGAAGTACAGATCGCACCAGCCATCGCCGTCGATATCGCCAACTGCCACGCCTGAGCCGTTGAGCAGAATATCGTTTGCGATGATCTGATCTTCCGTGAGACTGTTCTCGAATCGGATGCCTGTTTGCACTGGCGACAGTTGCTTGAAACCAGTACAGCCCTTGGCAGGCACGCTCAATGCGGCCCAGCGAAAGCCTGGTGCTGTATGCCAATCGAGCTCGTTCTTATTACAGCCTTGCGAAATAAAGCATGCGAGCACCAACACCATGACCGAGTGGGCGTGTCTTTTCATCATTACAATGTTATAAACTTGCTGAATTCGTCCATTGCGCAGAATCTTAGTCTCACGCAGAGCATACGCAGAGATTGCGCAGAGATTTTTATTGTGAGGCTTGTTATTCTTCGCAATAAGGGTTCAGTGTTCTTCCGTGTGATTCTGTGGCTATGCCTTTCTTTTGGTTGCGCTCTCCAAAGGGCGGCAAGCCGGCTTTCGCCCCCCTTTCGGGCCACTCGAAGGCCTGTGTATGGTTCCGTCGCCCTGCGAGCACTCAGAATCCAAAATCAAAGGAGAACATGTGCACGGCGTCGAAATTCTTGAACGCCAGATAGCCGTAATCCAAGCCGACCGCCATATTGCTGATATTCACGCGCGCGCCGCCGCCCAGGGTAAAGTCTTCCTCGTCGTAATTGGTTTTGTAGCCGCCGCGCAGGAAAAGCGTTTTCTTGAACTGGTATTCCATGCCGAAGTGCAGTCGCTCGGAAAAATCACGCGGGTGAATGGCGTCCGCGGACACGGTGACGCCGTGGTTCTCGCTGGCGAGCGACGGAAACAGCTGCAACACGTCCATGGCCCCGCCGAATTTGAAGCTGAGCGGCAGCGGAAAGGACTCAAAACGATATTCCTTTTCTTCTGAGACATTTTGAATGGTCATGGCGATACGAAAATCTCTGAAGCCGGTATAAAAAATCGTACCAAAATCAAAGGCCACAACGTTGATTTCGGCTTTGAAATCCTGCGGGCTGGCAAAGGAGCCCTCCAATGCATTGCCAAGATTCTCATGAACATATCGCAAGTTACCGCCAAATGAAAATTTGTTGGACACCTGACGGGCATAACTGAGGCCAATCAGCCAGCTCTCCGGAGAAAAAGTCCCGGTCTGTTCATAGAGCTCGGCGCCTCCGGTGAAACGCGTGCCATTGAGCGTGCCCCAATCCACGGCCATCACATGGACGCCGAAGATGCCGAGGCGGTTAGCCTGGTAAGAGGCGGACGCAGCATTGACGTTGATGCCCGCAATCCAGCGGGTCTGATTGAGAAAAACGTGGCCGCCTTCCAATTGTGCCAGGCCGGCCGGATTCCAAAACATGGCGCCGGCGTCCGAAGCCATGGCGGTGTAGGCCCCACCAAGGGCTGAAGCGCGCGCACCCACCGGAATGGACAACCACTTCATACCGGTCTGCGCGATTTTATCGACACCCTGGCCGAAAGCTGGCAATGCCACTAGCAACGTGGCCAGGACCATGAGATTTCTTTTGTATACGGCTTTCATATAAGCCTCCTGAGAGGGATGACACTTTAGAGTTTTTCGATGGGCTCTTAGGCGCTCGGCGGTTGGCGCCTGAAGGCGCTACTACGAGCGAATGCCTACCTCACTATGACGAATTTGTGAATGCTTCCGCCAATGGCTTCGTTACTCAGATTCTGCGCGTTTTCGACCTGCAGGATATAGACGCCGCTCGCGACATACTGATTGGATGCGGTGATCAAATCCCATTGATCGTCGGCGCTGCCGCTTTGGTGCTCTATGGTTTTGATCAAGTCGCCGGTGACGGTGAAAATGCGCAGCGTGCAATACGGGGGAAGATTGACAAATAAGATCGTGTTGGCGCGCTGGCCGCTGAAGTTGAAGTCGCCGGCGCCGGACAGAAACGGATTCGGCACGATCAGGACATTCGCCGCACTTTCCTTGCCAGGCTCAAAGGCAATCGCCGCCAGCTCGGAACGATTCGCGTATTTCGAACTCTCCAGGCCCTGATTGTCCATGGCGGTGACGGCGTAATGATAGGCCTCGCCGCGGATCACGTCGTTGTCCGTATACGTTGTTTGCGACGCGGGCACTGCGGCCAGGCGCTCCCATTGCAGGTGCGTGCCCTCCGCGTTCAATTCGCTGTCTTCATCGACCAGAAAGTTACCGCGCTTGCGATAAATGCGATAGCCAGTCAAATCCGGCACGCCCGTGTCAAAATCGCCGGTTTGCGACAGATCTTCCCATGAAAGATCTATACGGTTGGGGCCGGAAGTCACGGTCAAATCCGGCGCGGGTAAGGGATCGGGAATGTTGAGTTGTTGATTCCAAGCCCAGAGCGCGCGATCCAAAGTTTGGAACAGGGAATCTTTACCGGTCGCGAGCAGGGCATTTTTTGCCGCGTCATCAAAAGTTGCGCCCGCCTCGCCGCGATACCACGCGCGCCACTCCAGGCCTTTTTCAATGGCAAGTTGGCGCGACACACCGTTGACGCCGAGGGCGTAGACAATCACGACCGAATCCCCATGGGACAAGTTGTAGGGGCCGAATGCCTGAAAGGGATAGTCGCCCTCCTGCGCGCTCGCGTCACCCGGCCAGCCCGCTTGCTCGTCCACGGTTTGCCGGGTATTCGAAGCGGCCCAGTCCCACTCCGTGGCAAATCCGGGGAAATCGGAATCCCATACATTATAGATGCTCATATTGCCAATAATCGAAATGGGCTGGGTCACGTCATCCGCGCGATTATTGGGTGCTGTGTCCGCATGCAAAGCGGCAAAGCCCGCGTAAGTGCTCGACACAAACTCAGCCGAGGGCAACTGGGTCGTGCCGCCTTCGCCGATGGCATAGCGCGGGTCGCCGGTATCGTCGAACACCGGCCCTCCGGTTTCAAATTCCGAAATCTCGGGATGATCACCGTCCCAGCCATAAGAGATCGCCAGGGCTCGGCCGCCGGGCACGAGCTGCGAGGCGTATGCTTCGAAATTAGCCCAATCGTCTTTGCCTTCTTCATACCAGCGTGCATAGGTCATCCACGTGCCGGCTGCGGTCTGAAAGTTGTAGCCAAAAACAAAGTAAACATCTCGCAGCGTTTGATTGGTATCCGTCTCGGGCTCGGGGTCCTGATCCCAGTCGAACGTGCATAGGAAGCGGTTGTAGAAGATGACGTAGTCATCATGATTGGGATGGGAGAACGAGTAGGAGCGCTTCAACACGTCGAGACCGGGCACGGCTTTGTAGCGAAGCTCGATCATCATATCGGCTGGCAGTGCGGGATCGATTTCGCCGTTGAAACTGCGCGAGGAGACCTGCAGCTGGCCGTTGGCATAGACCAAAACCTCAGGCGGCTGAAGTCGCCGGACTTCGCGAATGCCATAAGGCGCGCTCGCGTTGTAGGAGACCGGACCGGTCAAAAAGGATTCTTTCGAATGCACCGTGCCGTTTTCATCGACCCAGATACCCACGGTGTGGCCGTTGTTTTGGAAAACTATGTTCCCGTAACGAAACTGATCCTGCGGCCACTCTGCCGTCGGTTCCACCTCATTGGTGTTGATGTTGTCCGAGGCTTCAATCCGCATTTTGAGATCGCCGAGATTGTGCGTGCGGCTTTGCGCGAGCAGAGTCGTGGCGCACAAGGTCGCGATTCCCAGCCATGCCCGCAACCAAGCAACCACCGGGTTCCGTGGAGGGGCAAAGAGTTTTGGCATAATCATCCTCCGTGCGTGTCTCGTAGGTCTTGACCTGGTTATTCTACGGGAGCGCAAGACTTCTACCGGGCAAGCATGCGTTACAGAGCCGAAGCATTGCGCTCGCTTATAATTCGAATCGCAATCCAAAAAAATACTCGCGTGGATTCACGAATTGCGACCAAGTGTTCCAGCCGAGCTCGATATAAGGTTTGTCATGCTCGCCCAGCTTGTCATTGCCCTGTTGCGTGCCTTGTTCGTGCGGAAAATGCAGGGAGTCAATGTACTGGTTGTAATTGAACGGATTCGGAAATCCCTTGTTATCGAACAGATTGTTGACCTGCAGGTACAGCCCGAGCCGGTTCAGGGCACCGAATTGGAAGCGTTTCTCCAGCAGGATGTCGGTGTTGGCATAATCGATCACATCGACGTAAATCTGTTCCTTGAGCGGGGCATCCGAATTCAATAGCGCCTCGCCGCCGTCGGACCAGGCCTGCAGAAGATTGAACCGCCAATCACCCAACAGGTTGAGGCCCGCCACCCGTGGGCCAAAGTCCGCCGGCGTTTTGAACGTAAGGTTGGCCGTCACAGAAGGCACGCCCTTTTGTTTGATTTGGGTCGCTGATTCTCTCTGGCGATTCGCCAGTTGCCGGTCTTCATAAATATAACGAAAGCCGGTTAAGCCCTCGCTTCTGGAGAGATATTCCAACGAGGCCCAACCCTGCCACCAGCGGCCAAATCGCTTCTCCATCTTGAGCTCGAGACCGCGAATATCGGCATAGCTGTTGTTGGAGTAGGTCGCCACGTCGTTTTCACTATCGATGGAAACGATGTTTTGGGGGCTGAGTTGATCGGAAACGTCCTTGTAATAACCCGTCAAACGCATAAGGAAATCCTTGCCTATCCCCTGCTCCAAACCCACTTCATAGGCAATCGTGCGCGGCCATCCGGCTTTGATGTTCGGAATGTCTGCGCCCCTGCCGGTGGAATTGGGCCGTGCGAGATAAAGCTGGTCGGTCACGAGTGGCTGCAGAAAGTGACCGTAGTTGAAGAAGATTTTGCTGGTCGTGGTGACGGGATGCGAAATACCTACGCGCGGGCTGACATAAAGCTTGTACGAATTTCCGGAAGTGGACAAGCTCGCAAAGCTGTTGTCGTCGGCGCGATAGGTTTCCAGCGTGTAAGGATTGTTCGCAAAAATGAACGCCGGGTCGAGGTTGTAAGGTGCCGTACGCGCGCTATAGTAATCCAAGCGCACTCCGACGTTGGCGATCATGCCTTGGAACTCGAGCTTGTCTTGCACGTAAGCCGCGAGCTTGATGGGGGTTTCATCGTAGTACCACCACAGCCAGGGCGCTTCGGATTGCGGCGTGGTGGTCGCGCCGTGGTTGATCTCCCGGCGCTCGTGAAAATCGAGATATTCGAATGCAATGCCCATCTTGACTTCATTATGCTTGTTGACCTGCGAGACCAGGTCGCCGCTGAGGCTGAAGCCCCAATAATTGGAGTGATCCTGGCCGCGGCCGCCGCCGGACATCAGAAAGTCGCCCAAGATATCGTATTGCTCGGTGATCCCGCGGCCGAGCGCGCTGCCCACGTAGCCAAACGGCTGCTCATCGAGCCAGCGATTGCCGATCCTTTTGATGCCAGTGGTATCGCGCAGGCCGATCGGTTCCTGCTGCGTTTGAAAATCGGTGAATTCCAGCCGCACATCGTAAAAAGTTTTTGAGTTCAACACGTGATTCAACGTAAGGCCGCCGCGATATTGCCGGGTTTCGATGGGGTTGTAATTCGCATCGTGCCAGATGTAACGCCAGAAGAAAGCGTCGCGCGCATATTCCGAGCCTTCACGGGTGCCGGTAATCACGCCGTTGGTGTCGTCATAAATCGAGCCATCGACGCCTTTAATGAAAATGTAGGAATTGTTCAAAGTGAGTTTCATGGTTGAGGACAGTTGCTTCGACAACTTGAGCAGGGTAGTGCTGGCGAGGGAGTTGTTGCGGCTGAAGGGATAAACGAGCTGGAGATCTTCGTAGCGTTGCGACAGCAGAAACGAGACCGAGGTGAAGGGTACGCGGCCGCCGAGCGAGAGGTCTCCAATGAAATCCGGCTGGTTCGCATACTCGCGACTCCGATGCTGCCATTTCCAGATTTCGAGCAATTCTTGCGGCGTGGCGTCGTTATTGGGATCGGTGTCGGCGAGAAACTGGCGTGCCACTTCATTCCAGCCCACGAAAGTGAAAGGAAAACGCTGTTGATCCACCATCTCCTGCGTCACGCCGGTGAATGCTTCGCTGCCGGCAAACACCTGCCAGAAGGGCCCTTCGGTGCTGAACGGGCTGGGACCGAAGTGTTTGCGGTCGGGCGGCCGAATCTTGCCGTCGAAGCTGAATGTGTAGCGCTCAAGATTGCCTTCCTTCGTGATCACATTCACTAAACCGGAGCGGATGTCGCCGAACTCGGCATTGAATCCACCGGTGAGAATTTCGACTTCCTGAATGGCGGTCAAGCTGAGATTGGTCAGCGGCTGTTGCGTTCTTTCATTACGCGTTGAGAGCCCGTCAATGACGATGTCGGTTTCGTTGAGCTCGCCGCCACGCACGACCAGACCCGTCCCTTCGGTCGAGGCCGCCAATGTGACGCCAACCTCGCTGGCGAGAATCTCCTCGAAATTATCCAAGGGCCGGTTTTGAATCGCCTCCGCCGTAACGATGCTCTGGCTCGAAGAGACGTCCAATTGCACAACCGGCCGCGTGGCTTCCACGACTACGGTCTCAGCTTGCAAAGCTTCTTGCGATAAAGCGAAATTAATGGTCGTGGTTTGATTGATGCTGACCTTTGCTCTCTCCTGAATCAGCGTGCCATATCCCAGCATGGTCGCTTTGACCGTAAAGACGCCGGGCGGGAGGTTGAGTATTACGTAGTATCCTTCCTTATCCGCTGCCGCGCCAAAGTTCGTGCCTTCGACGAGGACATGGGCACCGATCAGAGGCTCTTTGGTCTGGTTGTCAATGACGCGGCCGGTGATCTTGCCAGTCCCGGCGGCGTGGAGGTCACGCACGAGTGCTGCCATCAGCAAGAGAAACAAAGCGCAACACGCAAACTTGCTCTCGCGGAATTTCATGTTCGCTCCTCCTATTGAAGTCAAGACGATTTACGACAAGAGGATTTGCAGAGGTTTATTGTCCAATGGCCAGTACTACAACGTTGAGCCAACGCAACCACCAGCGATGTCATGCTGTAAGCATCGTCCCAAGTGCAGGGCAAAAAGCCCAAAGGCCCTTTCGGGTTTTCCCGTTCCAACGGTCTACGCGGCCTCAGTGCCTAAAATCATCCGCCCAATTAGGGTTGTTAAATTCATCCACATGATTGGAATGCACCAGTACATAATTCCCGTCGCCGATGCGATCGACGAAGACAAATTCCCGCTTGCCATCTAGAGCATAGGTCCAAACCTCAACCGGCCGGTTGACTTTGAAACTGGCCGCCTCGCGCACTACTTCCATCGGCGGGCCGTATTTGAGATAGATTTTCGCCATGTCGCAAGTCAACTTGCCCGCGAATTTTTGCTCACAATGGGCTACGCGCCGGAAATATTCGATCATGAACTCATTTTCAGGCGTGGCCGGCGTTGGATCCTTCCCTTTCCAAAACTCGAGCAGGAACTGCTGCTTGCCTACAGCTGAAAGCTGCCAATAAAGCTTTTGCTCCTGCGCAGTGGCGAGGTATTTGATTTGATCGAAGTACTTTTGCACGTCCGTTTCCGACATAGGAAGGATCATTTCGGCCTCACTTTGGTTCACACCGTAAACAAAATCGATCTGCGCATTGCAAGAATCATGCGTAGCGAGGTCGGTTAGGCGCAAAGTCAAGCGATGCCGGCCTACCGCCAATTTTGCCAAAGGGATTCTTTCCAGGCGCGCCCCGCTGCCCGTGGCCTTTGCCGCGTTTGTGCGGCTGGTGGAAAAGATTTCCTGTTTTTGCGCATTGTGAACTGCGAGGTTGAGCCGGTAAGCAGCTGGTTTTTGCGAATCATAGTAGAGATTGTTGATCTCAAAATACACGAACAGGTGTGACGAGGAATCCTCAGCCAAAAACGCCCGTGCCGGGTTGGGGACGACGATCAGCCCGCCCTTTTCAAAACTGCTCTTGCCCTGCGCTTTCAGAATCTGAGAAGATAGAATCAGATCACTGAGCGAAAGCTTGCGTTCAAATTCTCTCACCGCGAATGATTTCTTCAAAGTGCCGGCTTGATTGGAAACAGAGTCGCGGATGGCGAGCTCGAAAATGGCGTCTCCGGGCGCCAGCACGAATTTCTTGAGATCGACAAAGGCGTAATTTTGTTGCGCAAGCTCACGGGTGAGCGCGAGGGCTTTGCGCTCATGCAGGTGTGCCAGATTCTCGCCCGCACCGGAACTCAGCGCCAAGTCAATGAAGAGCACGGCTGCCTGGTGTTGGGTAGAGAGCGCATATAGTTGTTTAAGATCGAGGTTGTAACAGATTTCCGCCCGCGTTTTGCCATTGGCACCTTCGAATTGATAAATGTCCGCGTAAAAGGCCAGGGCGCCAACGCTGCGCGCCGGAAGCGCGAGCTCATCAATGCCGGGCAGGCAGGAGTCAGGCGAGAAGAGAACAATCAAGAAACCCAGCAAGGCGAAGGTGAGAATGCTAGCGAGTCTTGCTTTGTGAGTTGCGATTCTCATGTCTTGTTTGTAGTTGTGCCTTTAGGCACATTGACGGTTGAATATCACTACAACGTTAGGTTGGCGCAACCATTTCACGCTGTCATTCAGAAGGAATCCTGGTCAGTTCTGTCGAAGCATTGCTAAGTGATACACGTTGCAGTTGCCGTGTAGGTCTAACCAAGATTCCTACTGAATGACAGGCTCAGACTTTAGGGTGAAATTCTGAACTTAACGTTGTAGTATTAGAGCTATAGCGCCTAAAGGCGCTACTACGAACGATACGAACTACAACGAACAATTAAGCCTTTTGCGCCAGCATTTCCGGCGCTTGCGCTGGCTCGCCTTCAATAGACATCAAAAATGTCGCGATCAAGGCCAGCGCCATGCCGGACATGATGATGCCATGTGGCACGACGCGATGGATCAGCAGCGAAATGATGACTGTGATCACCGGCGCGATGGCGTTGGTCATGGGACTGACGATGATCGCCTTGCCGTAACGGAACGCGTAGACCAGGGTCAAAGCTCCCACGGAATTCAAAATCTGAATCATGGCCGCCAGATAAGGGCCACGAAAGCCCCAGTTGACCGGCTGCGAGAAGTCTGTCATCGCGACGGCCAGAGGAATCAACACGATGGCCGTTATCATCATATAGAAAAAAATGCTCTCGGCCTTCATCGTGGCGTTCGCCAACTTCATGAAATAGGCCTGCACGCCCCAGGCCACGAACACCAGCAGCGCCAGCACGACCCACAGAATGCCGCTGTTGCCGGAGCTGCTCGGATCTTGATAGGAGAGCAATGGAATCGCGAGCAACGCCAAAACAATACCTACCCAGCCCAGCCTGGTAGCGCGTTCTTTCAATAAACCGTAAGCCATGAGAATGGTCAAAACCGGAGACAACGAGATGATCGGAAACACGAGATATGCCGGTCCCATACGCAGCGCTTGAAACAAAATCAACTGTCCTCCGGCCCCAGTGAAACCGATGAGCGCGCCCAACCAGATGGAACGTGCGTCATGTTCCAGCTTCCAATTGATGAGGCGCAAAGCCACCAGCGCCGGCGGAATCATGGTCAACGCCCACACGCAGTAACCCAGTGTTGCCGGGAAACCCGCTTTCTCGGGCAGCTCGATGAGCGCACCCCACAGCCCCCAAAATGAGGTCGTCACCAGGGCATAGATCAACCACAATTTGGGTTTCACATTGCTCTCCCGTTCATTCCTTTTAAGCGTCCTCACAATTCATAGAGATTTTGTTGCTATTCAGCTCCTGACCCCGGTGATCCGGGTTGGTTCGGCAAGCAACACCACCGTGTCATCCCGTAGGGATCTTGTTAAGTTTCTGGCACTGTGCTTGTACTGAAAAAGATGCCTCCTGCATGACATGTTGCTTGGAAACTCTGTTTGGCCACGGCAGTTTTTCAGCTGAATAGTCACGAGGTTTTTACACAACCATCGCCCACTCTTCACTACGAGTGGCGTCATGATAAATCTTCAAAACTTCTTGAATCTTGTGATGAACCAAATCTGCCGGCTTGTTCGTGAGGCTGCCATCTCGCACTGCTGCATATTGCACCGGCAGATATTGGCTCATCAGCGCCGGCGGCGCTGGGTTCGCGGAAAAATTCGCCAGCAGTACTTGCAAGGAGGTCACAACCTCAGGTTCGTTCCAATAATATCGAATGCGATCGCTATAACTGTACTTGCGTGCGAAGGCCAGTTCAGCGTCGTTGCCGTGATAATGCTTGTGCCAGTGCCGCGGCCTGGCGCACATGACTTGCTCAAAAATCTCGTGCAGCCGGGAAAGCTTTGCCGCTCTTTTGGGCGCGAGCCATTCTTCTTCCATGCGCGCCAGCGCGAATACGGCTTCGCGCAAGGCAAACGTCAGCCACGGCCCGACTTTGAGAATGGCGAAATGATCTTCCACCAATTCGCGCAAGGCTTCCGGCCTTTGATAGTCGGTGGAATGGGCCTCATAAACCAAATGCTCGTAGCGCTCGATGAATTTCGCCAAGCCGGCGGCATCGTGGCGGCGATAAGAAATGACGGTATCGTCGCCGAACTCGACGCCGGGTTGAACCACCAGGGCGATGACGCGTTGCCAGGCGGCGTGTAAATCTAAAGCGACAAAAGCCTGTTGTGTGGATTCGATCGTTTGCCTGGCATCGTGGGCGCGGGTGGGAGAAATGCGCTCGAGTTTTTCTCTGGCGCCGCCCGGAGGAGGAACTTCGGTGCCGATGACATAAACCGGTGGAGCCGAATCGGAAGAGCCATCAGCATGTGCTGTTTCGCAAACCTTGCAGAGCTGGGCGGCTCTTTCAACTGCCAGCTCCATGGGTAGGCCGCCCTGTTCATCGCAAGGATCATCGGCGCAACGCATGCTGGTATCGAGATGAATTTTTTTGAACCCGGCGGCGCCGTATGCCCGAACCTGCTCGCGGGCGTGGGTCATGGCAGTCTTTGCGCTTTCATCCTGCCACGCCTGAGGTCCTAAGTGATCGCCGCCCAATATCACCTGGTGGAAGGGAAAATCCATTTTCGCGGCGGTTTCCTGCACGAAAGCCACGAAGGCTTTCGGCGTCATGCCGGTATATCCGCCGAATTGGTTCACTTGGTTCGAAGTGGCCTCGATCAGCACCGGCGCGCGGTCAGCCCGAGCCTGCAACATGGCCGCTTCCAGCACAAAATGATGGGCTGAACAAATCGAACACAGGCCGATCCCCCTTTGCTTGTGTATGTTCACAAGCTGCAAGAGCGGATTATGCATGCACCGACCGTCTTGGATTGAACAATTCAATCAGGTAGATTTAAACCATCACAGCGTGTCCTCTCTGAAACCGAAATAGTCCTTAAAATAACGCAGAATATGTTCAGGAGCCGTGAAAGCCGCGGTTCCGCCGGCTTGGGTAACCGACAAGGCGCCGCACATGTTGCCAAATTCCAAACATTGGCGCAGATCGCCGCCCCGCAGCCATTTAAAAACAAAACCGGCGTCAAAGCTGTCGCCCGCGCCCACGGCATCCACCGGTTTTACCTCAAAACCTTTGGTTTTCATGATCGCACTGCCCTGCTTGGCAAGCGATCCGTTTTTGCCCAGCTTGATGGCAACCATTTTTGTGTGTTGCGCCAAGAGCTCCAATGCCGCCTCAATGGTGGCGCAACGCGATATGCGCAGCGCTTCTTCTTCATTGGGCAGAAAAACGTCCACATGCGACAAAACTTCGAACAAGGCACGATCCCATTTTTCTTCGGGATCCCAATTCGTATCGAGAGAAGTTGACAACCCCAGTGCTTGCGCACGCTCAAACAGTCTGGCGCAATCCGGCTTAATGCCGCTTTGCAAGAAGTATGAAGAAAGATGAAGGTGCCGCGCGGTCTGCGCATAATCCCAGTCAATATCCGCCAGCCGCAGATCATCCATCGCGCCTTTGTAAGTGAGCATGGCGCGATCCCGCGCGTCATTGATGACCACGGTTGCGCCCGTGCCGATGTTCTTCTGCACGATGATGCGCTCAACTGCCACACCGCGCCGCTGCAAGCTGGAAATGACCAGATCGCCGAAAGCGTCTTCGCCGAGCTTGCCGATAAATCCGACCCGTGCGCCCAGAGCGGAAAGGTTGCTGGCAAAAATCGCCGAGGAGCTGCCCAGCGTCAACGTCATCGCGTCCGCAATTTTTTCTTTGCCGATCTCCGGCCAGCCCTGGATTCGATCCAAAATCAAATCAACGTTGAGCTCGCCCACGACGACGACGTCCAGTTGCTTCAAAGTGTCACCACCTGCGACAAGTTTCGCGGCGCATCAGGATTCAATTTCTTGGCGAGCGCGCGATAATAGCAGAACAATTGAATGATGGGGACGGCCAGCAAGAGACGGCCCTCTTCCGGCATTTCGTCGCCCAACTCAATCAAGTGATCGGCGTGCGCAGCCATCGTACCATCGGCGCGATCGCAGAATGCCAACGTGTGCGCGCCGAGCTTTTTCATGTCCGCCAGCACCCGCGTTTCGTGCTCGCGGCCAGTGTCGCTGATGAAGACCGTAATCAGGCTGTTCTTTCCCGCAATGCTCATGGGTCCATGACGATATTCCAGCGTGTGATAGGCTTCGGAATAACTCAAAGACATTTCCTTCATTTTGAGCATGGCCTCGTTGGCCGCGCCGTAGAAAATGCCCTGGCCCAAAAAGACAAAGTGATCAAGAGTAGAGTCGTTGGCGAGCGCTTGCATGGCGGCAGCTTTATCCGCGAGCAGTTTTTCGCCGCGGCCGGAAAGTGGCGTCATCTGGCGCAGCCAGCCCTGATTGGCAGCCGATCTCGCCGACGCCAACAAAAGCGCAAGCAATTGCGCCGTGAAGGATCGCGTCATGACCACGCTCTTTTCCTGTGCCTCGGGCAAAACCATAGCCCAGTTGCTTTCACGGGCCAGAGCGCTTTCGCCATAACAGGTGAGGCCGAGGACTGGCATGCCCAGCTTTTGGCGCATGAACGAGCCTGCCCACACGGTTTCTGTCGTGGCGCCGGAACGAGAGATGGCCACCGCTATTGATTTTTCAGAGGCGAGGATGGACGTCGCTGCAGAGAGAATGACTTCTGAAGCTGGAATTGCCCGGCCGGGGCAACCGGCTAGGCGTGTAACAGCAGCGGCAGCGCTTTGGGCAAGATAGAATGAAGTTCCGCAGCCCACGAAGAGCAACGAGCTTCTTTTGTGCTCCTCAGGAGGTAGCTGCCAACGTTCTTGCTCGGCGCGCAGGAAGGTCTTTTGCCAAGTTTCCGGTTGGCTCAGAATCTCGTGCAAGGTGTCGGAGTGCATAACGCTCCCATCGGAAAAACCGACTTTCTACTCACGCCATGATGACTTCCACACCAAGTGCTTGCAGATGATCCAGATCTGTTTTGGGAATGCCGCTATCGGTTACGACTTTGTGAATGCGTTTGGTTTCGCAAATCAGACACATGCTGCGCCGGCCAAACTTCGAGGCATCAGCCACGACAATGACTTCACGCGCCATGCCCACCATCACCCGGTTGACACGCGCTTCGTGCAAATTGGGGGTGGTTAATCCAGAATGCACGTCGAAGGCATCTACGCCCAGAAAAAGCTTGCTGGCAAAATGTTCGCGCAACAATTCTTCGGTGTGCGGCCCCACAATTGAAAGAGAATCTCGGCGCACAGAGCCGCCCGTGACGATGACTTCTATGCCCGGAACCGTGCTCAACTCTCCCGCAATAGGCAAGGAATTGGTGATGATGGTCAGACTGCGCTTGGTCTTGAGACGTTTCGCCAATTCCCACGTGGTCGATCCGGAGTCGATGGTAATCACTTCTCCGTCGTCGACCAAAGCTGCGGCTACATGAGCGATGCGCTCCTTTTCATTCTGATGCTTTTTGGTTTTTTCATAGAGAGGGATATCATGAATCAGCAAATCTGATTTCACCGCGCCCCCATGCGTGCGCACCAACATCCCCTTTTGGCTCAATTGCTCGAGGTCGTTGCGCACCGTGACTTCCGAGACCTGCAAGAGGTCACTGAGCTCGGTGACCACGACTTTGCCATTGGTATGCAGATTCTTTAGAATTGAAGCTTGGCGTTCAACCGAACTGGCCATTTTTCTTACGAATACTTTCGTTTATTTACTTTAAATTACGGTAAAAGCTATTTAAATTTTTCATATTGTCAAGTATTATTTTTATTTTTTTGCTTTTTTGAATTTTTGGGCGATCTACGCTTTCGGATTTTTGGCGTTATTTTAGCGCTAAATCCTGTCCCTATTTGTCCCCAGCCACAAAACAAAAAAGGGAACCGGATTGGTTCCCTTTCTACTCAAAATCATGTACTTACGTTTGTAGCGGGGGGTGGATTTGAACCACCGACCTTTGGGTTATGAGCCCAACGAGCTGCCATTTTCTTCCATTTACCCCAATTTCTATAGAGTTTCATTAAGTCAATAATATAAATTACTTACTATTATAATTTTTTCCTTTTACTTCTTCACCCTACTCCCTATATTCGCTCCAGAGGTTGGAAATACGGTTGGAATTTTTTGGCAAGATTCTCTTGTTAGGCAAGTTGAAGAAAGCAACCCCAATGAACAAATATGTTATTACAGATGACCAACGCGAATTCATATCAGGGAAGATTTTGTTGATAAAAAACCAGCTTTATCATTATGTGTGCCCGATTTTCCATGTGGATACAAGAGGTGAGCTTTCTTTGTATGGCTCCTCTGTCTTGCTTAACATAGAGCCGTATTATTTCCTGATAACAGCAGCGCATGTAATAGCCCCGAGTAAGAGACGCAGCATGTATTTGTGGGGAAAGAGCGGTGAAGTATCATTGAGAATGATGGTGCGGGGCTCATTTCATATTACCAGCTCCGATTCAGATGATCATGAAGACGACGAAGTTGATCTTGCGCATGCCCTGCTCGTTGATGATGCGCCTGAGATTTTGAAAGATTTCTCATTCCTAAATCTCAGCAGCCTTAAATTGAATGATAAGTCATTTGAAACAAAAACCTATATCACGATAG
>JBOHQX010000411.1:0-5410 GCA_050732395.1 bacterium | reverse complement strand
GGCAAATCTCGGGTGGAGCTCATCACCAACGCCTCAAATTTTATTCGAGGCTATGATCCCGCCACCGGCAAAGAACTATGGCGGCTGGGCGGCAGTTCCAAAATCACCGCACTGACTCCGATCTTTTCAGGTGATTTGATCGTAGTCGTGAGCGGCCGCCGTCCCGAGGCGCCAATCTTCGCCGTGCGAGCGGGCGCGTCAGGAGACATTACACTTGCTGAGGGACAAGCCTCGGGTATACACGTCGCCTGGAGCAAAAAGCAGCGTGGCTCTTACATGCCCACGCCGCTGATCTATCATGATTATCTTTACGTGCTGGCCAATCAGGGAATCTTTGATTGCTATAATTTGAAAACAGGAGCAGAACTCTATCGCCAACGCATTACCCATCAGGGCGGTGGATTCAGCGCCTCACCGGTGGCCGCCGATGGCAAGCTCTTCCTGCCCAGCGAAGATGGAGACATCTTTGTCGTGAAGGCCGGCCCCGAATTCGAGCTGCTGGCGACGAACGCTATGGGCGAGCTGTTGATGGCCACGCCGGCGATTTCGTCCGGAATGATGTTCGTGAGGACGCAACACCACCTCTTTGCTATTGGCCGGTGAAGCCGTGGACGCAACCAGCAACCCGACGAGTACTACAACGCTAAGTCAAGGCCACAACCAGGTATGTCATGCTGAAAGCATCTTCCCAAGCGCTGGGCACATGGCCGAAATGGACTAAGATACAGTATCATGGGAAGATTCCCACAGAATGACAGTTCTGGTTTTTTGTGCAAACACATGAACACAATGCGGATAAACCGCAACCCAAAAGAAGAGCTCACGCAGAGACGCAAAGAATACGCAGAGTCTTTCTTTGCAGAATCTCCGCGCCTTTGCGTCTTTGCGTGAAAGTTTTTGCTTTTTTTGCACAGAATTGACTATTAAGGCACTACGCCAGTTTTCAGTCGAACTGAAAACTGAAGCCCTTCGGGCAGCACACACGGATCAAAAACGCACACGGAAAAAGCAAATGATCTGCGTGTGTTTTTGATCCGTGTGTAAACTTTTGGAATTTTGTTCTAAGTTTGATGAACTAATCGCCTGACGTTGTAGTCTGGATTCGACTGTACAAGGGCGTAGGCAGACGTGATTCTTGCAGTTGAGATTCAAACAACATTTTTTAACCTTATATTGATTTCCGTGAATGCCGAATAATCGTCAGAAAATTGCATTTTCAAGTATTGCGGAGGAAACTCAAATGAAAGATCAAACCACAGAATCAGTGCCGCAACCCTCAACACTCACACGCCGCAAATTTCTCGGCGTGTCCGCTGCCGCGACCGCGGCCTTCACTATCGTGCCGCGCCACGTGCTGGGCGGACCGGGCCATGTGCCTCCGAGCGACAAGCTCAATCTCGCCTGTGTTGGTGTCAACGGCAAAGGCTACAGCGACGTCGCGGGCGTCGGCACCGAAAATATCATCGCGCTGTGTGACGTGGATGATGTGCTCATGGCCAGCACGCTGCACCAGAGCAGCCAGGACAATCTACCGCATGCCGGGATGTTGGAACGCGCGGCCAAATATCGAGATTTCCGCAAAATGCTGGAAACCGAAAAGAACATTGACGCGATAACGGTCAGCACGCCCGATCATACGCATGCGATCATTGCGCTGACTGCCATGAGCATGGGCAAGCATGTCTATCTGCAAAAGCCGCTGACATGCACCGTGCAAGAAGCGCGTTTGCTGGCCAAGGTCGCCAAAGAGATGAAAGTTGTGACACAAATGGGTAACCAGGGCCATGCGAGTGAAGAAGCCCGATTGGTCAACGAATGGATTTGGGACGGCGCGATCGGCGAGGTTCAGGAAGTGCATTGTTGGACCAACCGTCCGATTTGGCCACAAGGGACCCAACGTCCGGTGGAGACACCTGCTTTGCCGAGTACGCTCGATTGGGATTTGTGGATCGGCCCCGCACCGTTTCGTCCCTATCACCCAGCCTACGCCCCGTTCAATTGGCGCGGCTGGTTGGATTTTGGCACCGGTGCGCTGGGCGACATGGGAGCACATATCATCGACCATCCTTTCTGGGCGTTGAATCTTGGGTTTCCTGAAACAGTGCAAGCCAGCTCAACTCCCCTCAATAGCGAGACGTACCCGATTGCCTCGACCGTGCACTATTATTTTCCCGCGCGAGACAAAATGCCGCCGGTGAAGCTGACCTGGTACGATGGTGGTTTGCTCCCCAACCGCCCGCCGGAGCTTGAAGAAAGCCGGCGTTTGGGCAACGAGATGGGAGGTGTGATTTTCGTTGGGAAAAAAGGCAAACTGATGTGCGGCTGCCTGGCGGAAAGTCCGCGGCTGATCCCGGAGTCCAGCATGAAGAGCTATAAGCTACCGGCAAAGACGATGCCGCGCTCGCCGGGTATTTATGACGAGTGGATCGCCGCGATCAAAAACGGCGGAACAACGACGTCCAACTTCGACTATGCCGCGAAGTTGACCGAAACCATGTTGCTCGGCAATATCGCCCAGCGCATGGCGCACAAGAACGTCGCTCTGAAGTATGACCACAAGAATATGACGTTCCCGAATCTTCCCGAGGCGGATCAATATCTCTCGCGAGAATATCGCGCAGGGTGGGGGGTGAGCAGTTGAGTGAACCTCGCACGCGGGCAGTAGGTCACTGGATTATTGGATTGATGGATTGATGGATTCACAGTTTGTTCAGCGCCAGGCTATCCAACAATCCATCAATCCAATAATCCCAAAACTCGAGAAATCCAAATTTCCGGAGATTCTTTATGGGCAGACCTGTCACCCTCTTCACCGGCCAATGGGCCGACTTGTCCCTGGAGACATTAGCGCAGAAGGCCAAAGCGTGGGGTTTTGATGGCCTCGAGCTCGCGTGTTGGGGCGATCATTTTGATGTCACGCGCGCGCTCAAGGAGCCGGGCTATTGTCAAGGCCGTCACGACTTGCTGGCAAAATACGGCTTGAAAATTTGGGCCATCAGCAATCATCTTGCCGGCCAGGCGGTTTGTGATCGTATAGATGCGCGCCACAAGTCCATTCTTCCGGCCCATGTGTGGGGAGATGGAAAACCCGAAGGCGTGCAGCAACGTGCAGCGGAAGAGATGAAAGCCACGGCAAGAGCCGCTGCCCGGCTCGGTGTCAAGGTGGTAAATGGCTTCACCGGCAGCAGCATCTGGCCTTTGCTGTATTCTTTTCCACCGGTTGATCCGGCGACGATCGCTGGAGGATTTGAAGATTTTGCCCGGCGCTGGAATCCGATTCTCGACGTGTTCGATGAAGCCGGCGTCCGCTTTGCGCTCGAAGTGCATCCCACCGAGATCGCGTTCGACGTGGTCACCGCCGAGCGCGCGCTCAAGGCGGTTGGCAACAGGGCGGCATTTGGCTTCAACTATGATCCCAGTCACTTGGGTTATCAAGGAGTGGACTATGTGGCGTTTCTCGAGCGCTTTGGCGACCGCATTTATCATGCACACATGAAAGATGTTTGGTGGTCGCCACAGATGAAACTGTCGGGCGTCTTTGGCGGGCATTTGAGCTTTGGTGACAAGAATCGTTATTGGGATTTTCGTTCGCTTGGACGAGGGAGTATCAAATTCGAAGAAATCATGCGGGCTTTGAATCGCATCGGATACAACGGCCCGCTCTCGATCGAATGGGAAGACAGCGGCATGGATCGCGAGCACGGGGCGGCCGAGGCGTGCGCCTTTGTCAGAACGCTCGACTTCAAGCCCTCGGCGGTAGCATTTGATGCGGCTTTCGCGGAGAAATAGACTCGGTAAACAAACTTGTCAAGTCCTAGCAAGCTGCAGATGATTGGATTCACAGGAACATTTTCCAGCGGATAAAAAAACGACCAACAGATCAAAACAAGAACTTTGTGTGAATTTAGCCGCCGAAACCGTCATGTCATTCCGTAAGAATCTTCCCATGCGCTGGGTACAATCTCAAAGAAAGGTGTTATTCCAGCCCTAGGGAAGATTCCTCCGGAATGACAGGACAGGGATAATTCAACTTCAAACGGCTAAATTCGCACAAATTCTCTTTTCCGCTGGGCACTCATTAATCCGTCTGTCCTTCATTTCTTAACAGAGGATACTAACTGCGCCCGGAGAATTTCAATGAGCCCTGCGACAGTCACCAAGCAGTTTTTGTGCTGTGCGTATCTTATGATGAAAATCACATCGGTCTATTCTCAATCCTTCGGTGTGATTCATCGTGTTGATCCCCGTTTGAATCAATTGATCCCCTCCCACGCCAAACTCGAAAAGCTCGCCGAAGGTTTTGAATGGACCGAAGGCCCGCTCTGGATTCCCAATGAAAATTCTCTGCTCTTCACGGATATTCCCAAGAACACCATCTATAAATGGAAAGCCGGCGAAGGCCTCAGCGTGTATTTGCGGCCAGCCGGATACGTCGGTGAAGACCCTCCCGGCATCGAACTAGGGTCAAATGGTTTGATCTTGAGCCCGAACGGTCAGCTCGTGATGTGCGACCATGGCAATCGCTGCATCAGCCAGCTCAATGCGCAAAATTTCACGAAAAAAATCCTGGCGGATAAATACGAGGGCAAGCGTTTGAACAGCCCGAATGATGGCATCTTCAAATCCAACGGCGATTTTTACTTCACCGATCCCCCGTATGGATTGGCTGGCCAAAACAAGGATTCCAAAAAGGAGTTGGGATTCAACGGGGTTTACCGTTTGTCAAAAGACGGCAAATTGACCTTGTTGACCATGGAATTTACCTTTCCCAACGGCATTGCGTTTTCACCGGATGAAAAGACGCTCTATGTTGCCCAGTCCGATCCCGAGAAAGCGATTTGGAAAGCATTCGAGGTTCGAGACGATGGCACAATTGCAAACGGCAAAGTCCTTTTTGATGCGACGCCGTGGGTGAAGCAGGGCAAGAAAGGCTTGCCGGATGGTCTGAAGGTTGATCGAGCAGGCTTTCTTTACGCGACCGGCCCCGGCGGCGTGATCGTTTTCAGCCCGGAGGGCAAACATCTCGGCACTATTGAGACCGGCGAAGCCACGTCCAATTGTGCTTTCGGAGATGATGGGTCGATGTTGTACATTACCGCGGATATGTATCTTTGCCGGATTGCACTGAATACCATCGGAAAAATGTGAGGAATCGTTTTGCTGGAGAATAGAGCGGCGTCATAGTGAGCATCCTCATTAGGAGTGGATCGTGCAAACGATTGAGCGAGAGTTGCGACCAATTTTGCTGAGATAAAAACCATGGCTCCTGAGAGGGTTGTAAATCTCCCACGGATTGAAGAATCCAGTGACATAATGCACAATTCCTTCCGTGGGTTGGTTTTTAGAGTTTTAACGCTTGTTGATTCTCGTGAAACGGAATATCTTGCCGTTTCTTCAAGGCCGCGGCCGC
>JBOHQX010000410.1:0-13264 GCA_050732395.1 bacterium | reverse complement strand
CCGCCTTTTAACGAGTGAAACGCAATGCCGCTGATGCTCGAGTCAACTTTCGCTTGTAAAGCGGCGAGTAGGGCCGCGGGGCTGTTTTCTTTTGGAGCCCGGCCGACATATTCGAAAATCGTGTTATGACCGTCACCGGATTGCACCCCCGCGAGCTGCCACTTGCCGCCATAACCGGCCAGCGTTTTCTCGATATGGTTCTGTGCTTTTCCGGCATCCGTTGCAGCGATGACCAGGGCGGCATTGGCTTTCTTTTTATTGTTGGCGTTGCCAGCCAATTCCGCGTAATGCCGCAGGCGCAACTGCCGCTCCAGATCCTGTTCGAGCCGTTGCGCGATCTCGGTCGAAGTCAAATCAAACAAGCGCTGCGCCTGCTTTTGTAGTTTCCTGCCCTCGGCACCTTCACCGAGAAATTCCGCAACCGTCACAGGCCGCAGCGGCTTGCCGAATTTATATTTCCACATCAGCAACAGCGTGAGCGACATAGCCACGGACAGCCATACGGAAATCAGATACACGCCGAAGCCGCAGCCCATGCCAATGGCTACGGCAATGAAAATGTACACCGCATCCTTGGGATCTTTCAACGTGTTGCGAAAGCGCACCGCCGCCACCACGCCGACCAGACTGAACGCGCGCGCCAGGTCCGAACCAACCACGATCATGACACCGGTAACGACCATGGTGAGAATCACCAGGGTTTGTACCATCGAAGGATCGGGATCGTCCTCCGTTTTCGTGATGGTATAGACCCAGGCGATCGGCAACGAAAACAAAAACGCCAGCAGCAACGAAAAGATGGTGACCACGAACTGGTCAAACTCCATCCAAAAACTGAAGGCTTGCTGAACCAACGCACTGATTTTTTGGAAGGCTTGCAAATCGAGGCGCAGCTCCAACTCGCGCAGCAGCAGGCCGGTCAAGAAGATGAAAAAGAAAAGCAGCACATAATAGGCAGCCAAACGCGAGGGCCGTGAGCGCACGTCAGCAGCCGCCGTTTTCGAATTTTGCACTTCACTCACCTCCGCTTGGTCGAACCGAGGCCTTATCCGGAAACCACATCGTGTCATGCAGAATGGATCCTGGTCGAGCCAGCGCATTGTTTGTTTCCGGTGCGAAGGCCGAAACTACTAAGAGCCTATCCGGAAACCTCATTCTGTCATGCAGAAGGCATCTTGGTAGATTCGGCTCCTAGGCCTGAAATCGGCACTGTGCCCGAGTCAACCAAGATCCCTGCGGGATGACATTTCAGGGTTTTCGGACAGGCTCTAAGCCGAAAGGCCCTTTCGGGATGCTTTCAGCATGACAAGTCAGGAGGTCTTCGGATGGGCTACCATTAAGTTCCGTTCTAAAAAACTAATCAAATTTCGAGGAACATGCAACTGGAGAGTTGAGCATCCAAAAAGAATTTGCATTTATTTTGCATTCTGGTTATACTGCTTGAGAAAATATAAGCCCATCGCTATCCGCATGACACCCATCACGGCAAATCATGCCGGCTGCGAGCGCAAATAGATTTCTCTGATGCGAATGCTCCATGTCCCATTCTGAAAAACTCCTACGTTTGCGTTCTTTGAAACAGCAGGCGCTGCGTAGCGGCGGCGAGACCCGTATCCGGCAGCAGCATGATAAAGGTAAGCTCACCGCGCGCGAACGGCTCGATATTTTGCTCGACGAAGGCAGTTTTCAGGAATTGGACATGCTTGTCCAGCATCGCTCGCGCGACTTCGGTCTGGATAAACAAAAGTTTTCCGGCGACGGGGTCGTTACCGGTTATGGCCACATCGCGGGCCGTTTGGTATATGTCTTTTCCCAAGACTTCACCATTCTCGGCGGCTCGCTCTCGGAAGCGCACGGCGCGAAAATCTGCAAGGTCATGGATCTCGCCATGAAAAACGGCGCGCCCATTATTGGTTTGAACGATTCCGGCGGCGCGCGCATTCAAGAAGGCGTGGTGAGCCTGGGCGCATACGCCGATATTTTCCTGCGCAATACTCTGGCCAGTGGTGTGGTGCCGCAAATCTCCGCCATTCTCGGCCCCTGCGCCGGCGGCGCAGTTTATTCGCCAGCGATCAGTGATTTCATTTTCATGGTGCCGAATCTGAGCTACATGTTCGTGACCGGCCCGAACGTCGTCAAGACGGTCACCCACGAGGAAGTCTCATTCGAGGAATTGGGCGGCGCCGAGGCGCATGCCACCAAAAGCGGCGTCGCGCATTTTATTTCGGAGGACGAGATTTCCTGCTTGCGCGAGATTCGCCGCCTGGTCGGTTTTCTGCCGCAGAACAATTGTGAAGACGCGCCGCCGCAACCCACGCCCGACGACCCCAATCGCCAAGAGGAAAAGCTGAATGAGCTCGTGCCAGAGCATCCAAACAGACCATACGATATCAAAGAAGTGATCCTGAGCGTGGCCGATCACGGCGATTTTATGGAAGTACATGAGAAGTACGCCGCCAATATCGTCGTCGGATTTGGCCGTTTGGCGGGAAAGACGGTGGGCTTCGTTGCGAACCAGCCCGCGATACTTGCCGGGGTGTTGGATATTGATTCTTCCATCAAAGCCGCGCGCTTCGTGAGATTTTGCGATGCGTTCAATATTCCATTGGTGACTTTCGTCGACGTGCCGGGCTTTCTGCCGGGCACAGAACAAGAGTGGCGCGGCATCATCAAACACGGCGCGAAGCTGCTTTACGCCTACTGCGAAGCCACGGTGCCGAAAGTCACGGTAATCACGCGCAAAGCCTATGGCGGCGCTTACGACGTGATGAGCTCCAAGCACATTCGCGGGGATATCAACTACGCGTGGCCGTCGGCGGAAATCGCCGTCATGGGCCCGCAAGGAGCGGTCGAGATCATATTCAAAAAAGAGATCGAACAATCCGAAAATCCGCAAGCCACAATGGCGATGAAAGTGGAGGAATTTCGCGAGAAATTCGCCAATCCCTACGTTGCCGCGGAG
Organism: bacterium; assembly: GCA_050732395.1. GTDB lineage: Bacteria > Zhuqueibacterota > Zhuqueibacteria > Zhuqueibacterales > Zhuqueibacteraceae > JBIOXB01. Next base: position 10,302 of record JBOHQX010000410.1, on the reverse strand, counting down.
CGCGGCTATCTCGATGACGTCATTGAACCCGCGCATACCCGGCCCAAATTGATCGTCGCGCTGGACATGTTAGCGAATAAGGTCGATCACAATCCATCCAGGAAGCACGGGAACATTCCTTTGTGAAACCGCGTCGGATTGTTTCTGGTTATGATGTGGCAAAGCTGCTGTTGGAAGCCACCAAATACGTGGCGGAGCTGAACAAATTTGAGGATTTGTGCAGGCGGATCGAATGCTATTATCTTGAAGACGGATACCCATTTGAAACACACGATACCGGCATAAGCCTTGAGAATGTCGCACGTGCGCTGCAGGAAGCGCAAGGTTTGCGCGAAATGACTTTTTAAGAGCTTTCCCCCACCAAGCTCAGGCGGAGGGCAGCCAGGAAAAGGGAGACTAAATCATGAATTGTACCAGCGAAGTCAAAGACGGCGTCACGATCTTACGCCTGCAAGATGAACGCCTGGATCATTTGCTCTCGTCGACTCTGAAAGCGGAATTGTTGCAGCTTGCGCAGGAGAAAAAGATCCATTTGTTGCTGGATTTGGAGCAAGTTGATTTTGTCGACAGCTCGGGGTTGGGCGCGATCCTGTTTGGGATTCGGCAGTTGCGCTCACAAGAGGGCGCGCTCAAGCTCGTGAATCTGCAGCCGCGCGTGCTGGCGTTGATCAAAATCGCCAAGCTTGACACCGTCATCGAAAGTTATGACGACGAGTCTGAAGCGATTGCCAGTTTCGGAACGGGATGAGAGGATGGAGAGATATGGAGTGTTGGATTATTGGATTGATGGATCACTGACAAGGGCTATCTGACCAGTAATCCAACAATCCAATAATCCATCAATCTCGTGCAACTTCCATCTGAGAATGAGATTCACCTTTCATGTTTAAGAAGATTTTGATCGCCAATCGTGGTGAGATTGCCGTGCGCGTGAGCCGTAGTTGTCGCGAATTGGGCATACGCACGGTCGCAGTCTATTCGGAAGCCGACAGATTGGCTTTGCATGTGCGATTGGCGGATGAAGCATATTTGATCGGCCCGGCGCCGGCGCGGGAGTCTTATCTCGTTAGTGAAAAAATCATCGCGGTTGCTCAAAAATCCGGCGCCGATGCCATCCATCCCGGTTATGGTTTCCTTTCCGAGAATGCGGATTTCGCCGATGCCGTTGCCACGGCGGGGGTAGCGTTCATCGGCCCGAGCGGCGCAGCCATGCGCAAAATGGGCGACAAAACCGCGGCACGCAAACTGATGAAACGCGCCGGCGTAGCCATCGTGCCGGGGACGCTCGATCCGCTCAAGGATGCGGAAACCGCCCGCCGCCTTGCGGATGAGATCGGGTATCCGGTTATGTTGAAAGCGGCCGCAGGGGGCGGCGGCAAAGGCATGCGCCTCGTTCATCGTGCCGAAGAATTGGCGGCAGCATTTCGTACGGCTTCTTCGGAAGCAAAATCCGCTTTCGGCGATGGCCGTGTTTACCTGGAGAAATACGTCGAGCAGCCGCGGCACATCGAGTTTCAAATTCTGGCCGATAGCTACGGCAACGTGATCCACCTGGGCGAGCGCGAATGCTCGATTCAGCGCCGGCATCAAAAAGTGATCGAAGAATCGCCCTCGTTTTTATTGGATGAAACCATGCGACGGGAGATGGGTGAAGCCGCGGTCGCGGCGGCCAAGAGCTGCGGTTATGTGAACGCCGGCACCATCGAGTTCATCGTCGACAAGAATCGGCGCTACTATTTTTTGGAAATGAACACGCGCTTGCAAGTCGAGCATCCGGTAACAGAAATGGTCACGGGCCTCGATTTGGTCAAGCTCCAGATTGAGATTGCGGCCGGGGGAAAACTGCCGCTCACCCAAGCGCAGGCGAATTCTGCCAGAGCGGGACATGCGATTGAATGCCGCATTTATGCCGAAGATCCGGAAAGCAATTTCATGCCGGCCATCGGCCGCATCACCCATCTGCATAAGCCCGGCGGCTTCGGCGTACGTGAAGACAGCGGCGTGTACGAAGGCGGCGAGATTCCGGTTTATTACGATCCCATGATTTCGAAGCTGATCGCCTGGGGCACAAATCGTGAGGAGGCGATTCGCCGCATGAGGCGCGTGCTGCAAGAGTACGAAATCGGCGGCGTCAAAACCACGATTCCGTTTTGTCTATGGGTGATGCAACATGAGAAGTTTTGCCGCGGGGAATTCGACACGCATTTCGTGCAGAATGAGTTTTCAGTTCCCAAGCTCGCCGAACAGAACGGCACGCTGCCTGCGCGTGATAAGCTGAAAGCTGCGGCTGCACTGGCGGCGGTGCTGCGCCAGGAAAGCCGTTTGGCGCAAGCTCCCACCGCTTCGCCCCTCGTCGCCAAATCAAATGGCTCGGCATGGAAACGCCGGGGCTGGACGAAAAATCGCCTGCTTTGAGACCATTCATCAGGAAGCCCTTAACGCTTTGCAAACTACGAAGCCGACACCATGACCTTTCTCCATACTGCTGCAAGCCCTGGCGCCAGCTATGAAACCGTCGCCATTCCCCGCCGGCAATTGCATTTTCCAGATTTCGATCAGCTCGCTTTTGACGTTTATCAAACGTCGCACATGTACCTCGTTCATCACATGACCAGCGACGATGCCATCGAGCACCGGCACTGGCCCGAGTACTGCTTCGAAATGGGCTGGGAGAAATATTACTCTGCGGACTACGAAGACCGCAACTGGAAGCCGGTGATGCCCACGCCGATCACGCCGATACAGCATTTGTCCGTGCATCCGGCGTGTTGCGCGTGGCACTACGGCCCGGCGGCATTCGAGGGCACCAAGGCATATATCTCAGCGAAAAACCGCATCGTGCTTTTCCGCCCGGAAGAGAATGGCAGGCGCTTGCAAAACTCCGCCGCACGCTTGTTGATGCCCAAGGTGCCGATCGACATGTTTGTGGAATCGGTGGCACAAACCGCGGTTGCGAATCGCGAGTTTATTCCGCCATTTTGCCAAGAGAACTGGGCGTGGGAAACGCGTAATTCCAAGTGCCTGTATATTCGCCCCTTGTTGTTCGGCCATGGCCCGCAGCTCGGAGTGCGGCCGGCGAAAGATCATGCCTACGTCGTGTATTCTTCCCCGGTGCGTACGTATTACCCGGCCAGCGGCATGCGTGTGCTGATCACGCACTCTTTTCATCGCGCTGCGCCCGGCGGCACGGGCAACGTCAAAGCATCGGCCAACTATATTTCCGGCCTGTTGCCCACGCAGCTCGCGCGGCGTGGCTTTGATTGGCAGGAGGGCCGTCCCGTGAGAATCAGCGACGAGCCCTTCCACGACGTGCTCTATCTCGACGCGGTGCACAACCGATATCTCGAAGAATTCTCCGGTGCGAATTTTATGGCCGTGGACACCAGCGGTGTGCTGGTGGACCCTCAGTCGGAGAGCATTTTGCCTGGCATAACTCGGGCTTCCATCGTGGCACTCGCGGACAGCCTGGGCATCAAAGTGGAACACCGGCCCTTGGGCGTTGATGAGATCTTCAACAAGAAGAAAATTGCCGAAATTCTTTGCGCGGGCAATGCGGCCGTGGTCACGCCCATCGCGCATATTCATCACAACGGTAAAATGCGCGAGTTCGATTTGTCCAAGCTCAATGTCACGCGACGCCTATGGGATGCCTTGGTGGGTATACAACTGCAAATGCGGGAGGATGAGTTTGGGTGGGTGAAAGAGGTGGGCTGAGAGCCAAGAGCATTGATGGTGATGGAAGTTGCGCTGCGAAACTAAGCACGAGCAAATGGGAGCCCCTATTGAATCTCTTTTTCAACTCGCCGGGTGATTTCGTTGACAAAATCTACAGCCGATTGATGTAGCCAAAGTACTTCCTCGCCAGTGAAATCAGGAAAATCGGTCTAATCCCCTCCATGCGATGATGCGCATCCTTCAGAACCTGGGCCTCGTTGAGCGTTTCGCCCGCACGTCTTAGTCGCTGAGCCATCGTTAGTTGCTACTTCGCGGCCATATTCGTACCTCTTTTCTCTGTATCGAATGATACAGCGGAGTGCAATTCAAAGGTAATGATTGTCGATCTTCGACATTTAGAAGACAGGAATCACCGGTAAATTGTCAAGAAAAAGCTTGAGAAAAACCGCATATTTTCTTATTGTTAAGGCTACGCGCTGCTGGCAGTAATGTCCATCTGTATGTGGCTGTCATTCTGGAGGAATCTTTTTCAGATCTAGAGTTGTTTCAGATTTGAAAAAGATGCTTCCAGCATGACAAAAACAACGAGGCAGTCGGCAGTGAAGAACTACATTTCGTAATACGGATTTCACCAAGGATGTGTCATGAGTTCGCAGTCTGAAACCACCTCCGGCGCTGAGGGGCGCTATGATTTTCGTGTGTTGGAATCGAAATGGCGGTCGTTTTGGGACAAATTGGGCTTGTACCGAACCGGCAATGACCCCAACAAACCGAAAAAATATATACTCGATTTTTTTCCTTATCCTTCTGGCGAAGGGCTCTCCGTTGGCCATTGCCGCAATTATGTGCCGACCGACGTGATCTCGCGCTACTATCGCGCACGGGGCTTCAACGTGTTGCATCCCATGGGTTGGGACGCTTTTGGCCTGCCCACCGAAAATGCGGCTATTAAACTGAAAGCCAAGCCGGCGGAATTAACCCGGAAGTTCACTGCGAATTACAAACGGCAGATGGATTTAATCGCAGCCAGCTACGATTGGGAACGCGAGATCAATTCCAGCACTCCGGAATATTACCGTTGGACAGAGTGGATTTTTTTATTGCTGTACAATTCGTGGTATGATCCGCGCTTGAACAAAGCCGCGGCAATTTCGAAGTTGGAACAGGAGCTGGCAGCCAGCGGTACGGCGAAAATTCCAGCTCAGGCCGTGGCCACGCCGGTAACCGCAGCCCAGTGGCAAGGTTTTTCTGCCAAAGAGAAGAGCGATTTTCTGCGCGATTATCGCCTGGCCTATCGCGCCGCTTCGGCAGTGAACTGGGATCCGGTCGAAAAAACCGTATTGGCGAATGAAGAAGTCGTCGACGGCCGTGGCTGGCGCAGTGGCGCGCTGGTGGAGCGCAAGGTTTTACAACAATGGTTCTTCCGCATCACCGCGTATGCCGATCGCCTGCTCGAGGATTTGAATGCGATCGATTGGCCCGATAGCATCAGAGCCATGCAGCGCAACTGGATCGGCCGCAGTGAGGGCGCAGACGTTGATTTCAGCACCGCGGCTGGCAATTTGCGCATTTTCACCACGCGGCCGGACACTTTGTGGGGCGCGACCTTCATGGTGCTGTCGCCCGAGCATCCTTTTGTCTCGAAACTCACGACCGCAGCTCAGCGCGCCGAAGTGGAGAAATACATCTCTGCCGCACAACAACAAAGCGAAATCGCGCGCGCGGCGGAAGACCGTGAGAAAACCGGAATTTTTACCGGCAGCTTCGCGACCAACCCGGTGAATGACGAAAAAATTCCGATCTGGATCGCCGACTACGTATTGATGACTTATGGCACGGGCGCCATCATGGCCGTGCCCGCTCATGATCACCGCGATTTCGAGTTTGCGCGCAAATACCGTCTGCCGATTCGTGTCGTGATTCAACCCGACGGCCCTATACTCGATCCTTACGAAATGGCGGAGCCTTTTGTCGATTCGGAAGGCAAGATGGTCAACTCCGGGGCGTTCGACGGGACACGCGCGGATCAAGGCGTGGGCAAAGTCACGCAATGGCTGGAAGCGACCGGCAAGGGCAAGCGCCGGGTGCATTATAAACTGCGTGATTGGCTCATCAGCCGCCAGCGTTATTGGGGTACTCCAATTCCCGTGATCCATACGGAAAAATATGGCGAAGTCGCGCTGAAACTGGAAGAGTTGCCTGTGTTGTTGCCGGACGTGCCCAATTACGAACCCACCGACACGGGCGAATCTCCACTCGCAGCCATTGACACTTTTGTGAATGTCGTTTTGCCCGATGGTACCAAGGGTAAGCGCGAAACGGATACGATGGGTACCTTTGCGTGCTCATCCTGGTATTTCTTACGTTTCGCCAGCCCGCATGAGGAGAACGCGCCGTTTAACGTCGATAAGGTGAAATACTGGCTGCCGGTGGACTTATACGTCGGCGGCGCCGAGCATGCGGTGATGCATTTGCTGTATGCGCGTTTTTGGACCAAAGTGTTGCACGATCGCGGCTTCGTGTCGTTTGTCGAGCCGTTCACAGTGCTGCGCAATCAGGGCATGTTGTTATCCTATGATAATCGCAAAATGTCGAAATCCTGGGGGAACGTCATCACACCGGACACGGTTGCAGAAAGTCACGGGGTTGACGCGTTGCGCGCCTATATTCTTTTCCTGGGCCCGTTCGAGGCCGAATCCAAGTGGGAAGATAGTGGCGTCAGAGGTGTGAGCCGGTTTTTGCAACGCTATTGGACGCTCGCGCATGATTTGCGCGCGCTGCAATTCGGCGCGGCTTCTTCTGAACGCGAACGCGTGTTCCGCCGCCTGATGCACACCACCATCAAGCGTATAACTCATGATCTCGAGAATTTCGAATTCAATACTGCAATCGCGGCTTTCATGGAGTATCTGAACTTTCTCTACGAATGCCGCCGGGGGCGGGAAGTCATTGGCATTTCTTTGGCATTATGGCGGGAAGGCCTGGAGGTATTCACACGCCTGCTCGCGCCGATTGCGCCGTTTATTGCCGAAGAAGTTTGGCAGGAAGTGCTGGGCCACCAGGGTCAATCGGTGCACCAATTGCCCTGGTTGAGCTACGATGAAATCGCACTCGCGGTCGACGAAGTCACCGTCGTCGTGCAAGTCAATGGTAAGCTGCGCGACCAGCTCACCGTGCCCATTGGCATCGATGAAGAGCTTCTGAAGAAAACCGCGCTGGCCAGTGAAAAAGTACGCAAGTTCATGAACGGCAAGCCGGTGAAAAAAGTCGTCGTCGTGCCGCAGAAATTGGTGAATATTGTGGTAGGCTGATTGCAAAACAGGTGTTAAGAGAAAAGCCTCGGCGTGAAAAACTCCGGGGCTTTTTATTTACACAAGAGCTTTACGAAGTGTTTTAGCATGATCTCCGGGCGGCGACAAAACACTCAATTGGATCTGTGCATTCTTTGTGGAGCAAACAGCTAATGAAAGCAATAAACTATTGGTGAACTGTGATTGCGGTTCTATCCATTTCGATGAAACAAAACTGCTCAAACGCCTCGACTAGTTGTTCGATATTCTGGAAGATCAACATCTCCAGTTCGGCGTTCCGAATGTTGCCGGTTGAAATCAAGAGCAGCTTGAAAGGTTTGCCATAGAGAATCAATGAGTCTACAAATTCAATATCTTTGCTGATCACAACTCTTTTTTCACTCAGCGAGATTTGCTCAATGATCTGGTCGGGAGTACGGTTACCTAGCGGTAAGTCAAGAGTGTGCACGGCATCATGCCCCAAGGAGCGCAGTCGCATAGCGATGCGCCGAGGCAATTGGGCGTCTACCAATTATATTTATATTATTGCTAGTGAGTTAGACGAGCGCGCTTTCACCGGTGCCCTTGCCAGTTGATTTTTGCTAAAAGGCTCGGCTGATTTCTGCTGAAGTTCTGCCTAACAGAATCCTGTCAAGCTAACTAACAGCAACCAACAGTTAAAGCATCGCCGAAGCAACATGATCATCAGATGGTTCAATTCCTCTAAGAAAATAAAAAATATCCGGCGATAAAAGCAAGAGATTTATCAATCAAACTAAAGATTTTATTGAATTTATATTATTGCACTGTTTTGGTGTGCAAATTATTCAATCGAGTTTTGATCTCAACAAAGCAGAAACAGCTATGAACGCCAAAGATCGCTGGTCTCTCATAGAACGCATCACCGTGAACCCTGAAATCTGCCACGGCAAACCTTGCATTCGTGGTTTGCGCTATCCCGTGGAAACGATTTTGGAACTACTTGGTTCTGGCATGTCAACAGAAGAGATTCTATCAGATTATGAAGATCTCGAACGAGAAGATATCCTCGCTGCACTGATGTTTGCTGCGCGGCTGACGCAGGTGAAGCGCGTGCAGGCTGCCTTGGCTTAATATCATGCCATGAACTGGTGGTGAACAAAGTTGCCATGGTGATACAAGTCAATGGCAAGTTACGCGACCGGCTCACCATGCCTATTGGCACTGACTAAGGGTTGATTAAGAAAACAGCTCTGGCCAATGACAAAGTGAGAAAGTGCATGAATTGGAAGCCGGTGAGAAAAGTTGTGGTGGTGCCGCAGAAACTGGTGAATATCGTGGTGGGGTGGGTTGTGGATCGTGAGTAGTAGATCGTGGATCGAAGATAGAAGATTGAAAAAAAATGCTATCTACGATCTTCTATCCACTATTTACCATCCACCACCAACTATCTTCGATCTTCAATCATCGATCTTCGCAAAACCCTCACTCCCATTGCTGCAACAGTCGAATCATCTCCCCCGGGTCTTCCACGAGCATTAAATCCTCCAGAGCATTTGGAAACGAAGTCACTTCAGCAAGGTGCTTATAGATTTTCAGATACAAATTTTCATCCTCATGCGGGGGCGTGACCACGACGAAAAAAAAGTGAGTGCGATTGCCATCGAGTGCATCGAAATCCAAGCCCTCGCGTGAGCGTGCAATGGCAATGGTCAAGCTGCGAGTATTTTGCGAGCGCACGTGCGGCACGGCAATACCCCGGCTCAACCCGGTCGTGGCGCGACGCTCGCGGTTGATCAGATCTTGCAATAGTTTGCGTTTGTTCGTGACATTGCCGGATTTGTCCAGCAATTCCGTCAATTCCTCTAGCACTTTTTCCTTTTGCTGTTGCCGGAATTTTTCGAGATTGGCGTTTGGGTCTTCCGGCAACGGCAGAGGTGAATTCATGTCGAGTTGAATGAGATCGGTAGACAAGTAACGCGTCAAGTTCATGCGCAGCTCCAATGGGCTTATAGTATTTTAAAACCAAATTTAGGCCTTCATTTGTCGCTGCGCAAGCTTTTTATGCGAGGATCAAAACTCAACTTGCGTTGCGTCGAGAATGCGGTTGGTCGTGCTATCTTGCACGTAAGCAATCACGGCAGAGTTGGCGAGAACGAGGGTGGCGGGAATGCGCAAGACAAGCTCGCCCTGGGAGAGATTTCTTAGCTCGACCGTTTCAAACGCGCGTACGACATTGTCATGGTGCAGCACACGGCCGCTGTTTTCGCCGCTTCGAATCTCCCGAAGCAGGCCTCGTTCGATCAGCGCCACCTGCAATACACCCTGCCCTGGCACCGGAGAGATTTGAAACGCGACCGTAATATTTCCATTTTGTTCATCGCCCTGGGCTTGCAAAGTCAGCACGCATACGGCGGCCCGCTGCAGCGCCTGGGCAATGATCGCCTCACCTTGCTGGCGGTCTGAGCCGACGAAGGCCACTTCCCCGTTGACAATCATTTGAGGCGTGTATATTCGGCCCGCGTCCGCCCTGCGCGCATAGTCGCGTTGTCGTTCGGAAAAGCGCGTGTCGCTGTATTCATCTTTCCAGCCGAGATGGTTCCAGTAATCGACGTGAAAAGCGAGGGGATAAATCCTCTGATTCTGCTCCCGCGCTTCCGTCACGAGCTCATTTAGGTATTTTTCCGCCGGCGGGCAACTCGAGCAACCTTCGGAAGTGAATAACTCCACGACGGCAAATGGTGCACGTGCGTTTTCATGGTCGGAAGATTGCTTGGAAACGGCAGATTGAAACAAACGTTCCGCACCGATCCCGCCGAAGATAATAAAGAAACCGTACACTTCAAAAAGCATATTCATCCTCGCTCGTTTACAGAGAATATCGTCAAGCACGTTTGTGTACGGATAACTCTTTGCGCCGGATTTTTATTCCAACGTATGCTTCAGATTTTGTTCTAAGCTTAGCGAGCTAGTACACTGTTACCTTAATTTTTGTAGTCCCGAGCCCTTGTGGGTCTCTCTTTATGTTCGGCTCATTATGGTACGCCGAAGGCGTTGAACACCAGAGCCGAGGGTAGCGCGCAGCGCACCCTCGGTAAATTAACATTACAATCGAGCACCCTGAAGGGGTGCAACAAAAATTGGGGGCAAACATGCCGCCAGCGCTCGTACAGGTCTATTTACGCATTTGGAAATCGCGGTATTTGTGTGGAACCCCGATTGGGGTTCCATGGTAGAGGGATATTGGTTCCCAGGGCGCCCATGGGATGGGCGCCCTGGGCTGTGGAGTGAAACGCCTTCGGCGTAGTACTAGGAAAAACGCTTAAACTTTATTGCGATTCGCTGCAGCCCCCAGTCT
>JBOHQX010000409.1:0-22053 GCA_050732395.1 bacterium | reverse complement strand
GTACTTTGCTTAGAATCTATCCGAAAAGCTCATTCTGTCATGCAGAAGGCATCTTGGTCGATCCAGCACTCAGGCCTGAGCTCGGCACTATGCCCAAGTCAACCAAGATCCCTGCGGGATGACATTTCAGGGTTTTCGGATAGGCGCTTATTTGTTGGTAACGATTCAGCCCTTGAACAATTATCGTTTTTCAAAATTTCATTGCGCGGCAAAACTATCATGGAGTATTCTATGCGAAGACATTCCAGGCTGGCAACCTTGATGATCATGGCTGTGAGTTTGTTGATGAATCACCGCGTGAGCGCGCAAGCTCTGTATTCTTCTTACGGCGGCTGGTTAAACAATCAGGGCATGGTCACGGGCGGTATCGGCCTGTCGACGATCGATGGCCAATCTTATTTCACCATGAATTTTCGCCCTGAGCTGGCGTTCGGCAAATTTGGCATGGGGTTGGACGTCATGCTGCGGTTCGATTCTGAAACCGGCGACCTGCGCGCGGGGGATTGGGATCAAAGTTATGACTGGTTCCGGGTGTTGCGTTACGTGCGCTATGGCTTCAAACAGAATCCCGATCCCGTTTACACGCGGCTGGGCGCTTTGGACAATGCCCGCCTCGGGCATGGCCTCATCATGAACTATTACAACAATCAGCTCATCTACGACGAGCGCAAGCTCGGCCTGGAGTTCGACTTTGACTTCGGCATCGGCGGCTTCGAGCTGATGACGAGCAATTTGGGTCGTGCGGAAATTTTTGGCGGGCGGCTCTATTACCGGCCATTGCAGCTCGTCACGAATACTACGATTTTGAAAAACTTTGCCATCGGTGCCACGTACGCGACCGACATCGATCCGGACGTCAACCGTGACACCGAAGATCGAGTCGCAGTTTTTGGTTTTGACGCCGAGCTGCCCATTGTCAAAACAAAGGTCTCCAAGCTCGCCGTTTATGGGGACGTCGCCAAGATCGTCGACTACGGCTCGGGCCAGGCGGTGGGCGCCGAATTCCAAGTTTTCAATCTCAGTGGATTGATCAACTTCGGCGCGCAACTGGAAAGACGTTTTAACGGTGAGCGCTTCCTGCCTTCATACTTCGGCCCATTTTACGAGCTTGATCGTTCTGCTCCCGACAGCAGCAGGCGGGCCCAGCTCGCGCTGCTGACTTCTGCCACGCGTGGAACGTATGGCAGATTGTACGGCAGCATTCTGAACATCATTAACTTGTTGGGAAGCTATGAGCGTATCGACGGCTCGCCGCAGAGCGGACTATTGCATGTCGAGGCTTCGATGCCGAATACCGTTCCTAGTTTCGCGGCACGCGCGCGTTACGACGATAAGGGTGTGGATAAGTTTTCGGATGTTTTCAAGATGGATGAAAACTCCGCCGCGCGCGTGGGGCTGGGCTATAAAATGACGCCTTATTTGATTCTATATCTCGATTACATTTGGACGTTCCAGCCCGACCCCGCTCGCCCGGGCGAGTATCAAGTGCAACGACGATTCGAGCCACAACTGGCGTTGTCGTATACGTTTCCGGTGGGAGGCGGGAGGTAGGTGTTGGTGGGATCTTAGAGGATTGAAAATTGAGGATCGAGGATCGAAGATCGAAGATCGAGGATCGAGGATCGGAAACTATGATGAGGTGGGAGTAACAATCGTTGCAAATCCAGTCTTTGAACGCAATCATCTGTCTTCGATCCTCAATCCTCAATCCTCAATCCTCAATCTTCGATCATCAGCACAAAAGGGGTGGAGTCGTGCGTGTTCGTCCTCCCGCTTGGGGCAAATTCAGAAATAGCCTGGCGCAGCTTGCGGAAGGCCTGCTGGCGCTGGTTTATCCGCCGCGGTGTTTGATATGCTTGAAGTGCGAGCAGAACGCCTCCTGCCGATGTCTCTGCGAAGTTTGCTTGAACCGAGTGCTGACGGCCGCAATTCCGCACGTTCGCCCGTGGCAAAACCCCGCAGAAACCCATACCGGGTTGCACACGTGCGCGTGCGATCTAGCGGCATGGTTTTATGAAGACGGCATGTTGGCCCTTGTGCCGCATATGAAATACCAGAATCGTCCTTCGCTTGCGAAGTTTTTCGCCAGACTCGCTGCGGAACGCTTGCGCGGGGCCGTCGACGTGTTCTTGTCTCCTCGCAAACAGAATCCAGCCGTTGCATCCGTCTTGGTGCCGGTGCCATTGCATCCTCGCCGGCAGAGAGAACGCGGATACAATCAAAGCTTGTTGATCGCTCGCGTGTTGAGCGCGAAGTGGAATATCGCACTGGAGCCCGGGCTCTTACGTCGCACGCGTTTCACCCAGCCGCAAGCCCAGCTCAATGCCGCCGAGCGCGCTCAAAACGTGAACGGCGCTTTTGCGCCCATGCGTGCAGATAGAATTGCCGGGCGTACCGTCCTAGTGATCGATGACGTCATTACCACCGGCGCGACGGTATCGGCTTGTGCGCGGGCTCTGCTTCAGGCCGGTGCCGTGCGGGTGATCGCCGTTGCCCTGGCGCGCACGGGGAAAGAGTTTTACGTCAAACACGAGTAGAAACTGGATGGCATTTGCCGAGTGCCGGACGTTGGACTATCAGTTACTAAACCTGCCATTTCCTCCTCAAATTCACAACATAAAAACTTGACAATCCTCCCCATTTTTGCTATCTTCGGTGTCGATTTTCTGAGCATTGCATAAAGTTGTAGACATTCTTCTCGCCCTGGCAAATCGTGACGAGAAAAAGACTTGTGATCGAAAAGGATTTCTCACATGAGAATTGGCGTACTCACGGGCGGTGGGGACTGTCCGGGTTTGAATGCCGCTATCCGCGCGGTTACACGGCGAGCCATTGCGACCTACGATGATCAAGTTCTGGGCATTAAGCTGGGTTGGGATGGTTTGATTACCGGCAACGTCGAGCCCTTGAGTTTGTATTCGGTCTCCGGCATTCTGCCCAAGGGGGGCACAATCCTCGGCACCTCGCGCCACAATCCACTCCAGCGTGAAGACAATCTGGTGATGATGGTCGAGAGCTACCAGCGTTACGAAATGGACGCGGTCGTCGTCATCGGCGGAGAGGATACGTTGGGCGTGGCGCAAGCGCTGTCAAAAAAGGGCGTGAATTTCATCGGCATTCCCAAGTCCATCGACAACGACTTGCCGGGGACGGATTTTTCTTTTGGTTTTGATACGGCGGTTACGATCGCGACCGAAGCGATCGATCGTCTGCACAGCACGGCCGAGGCGCATCATCGCGTCGTAATTCTCGAGGTGATGGGTCGTTATTCCGGAGCGATCGCCACCACGGCAGGCATTGCTGGCGGCGCAGATTGCATCCTCGTACCGGAACGCTCTTTCTCCGTGGATGGTATCGAGCACATTTTGAAAAGCCGGCAGCGGCATGCCAAGAATTTCAGCATCATCGTCATTGCCGAAGGCGCGCTGCCACTCAACTATGATCCCCGCCAGGATCCCGCTGTGCGTTATGATGAATTCGGCCATCGCAAATTGGGTGGCATTGGCGACTTCATTCGCCGTGAGCTCGAAAATCGCGGCACATGGGAGGTACGTGTCGCAGCGCTCGGCCCAATGCAGCGCGGTGGCTCCCCCTCGGTCGCTGATCGTTTGTTGGCAACACGTTTTGGCGTTAAGGCCGCCGATATGGCACACGAAAAAAAGTTCGGTCACGTAGCAGCGCTGCGCGGCACGGAGCTGGTCGAAACGCCGATCACGGAAGTGCTGAAAGGTTACAAAACCGTCGATCCGCGTATGCTGGAGCTGGCAGAAGTCTTTTTTGGATAGATCATAGGAACCAGGAGGAGTTATGGCACTGAAAGTCGGCATTAACGGATTCGGGAGAATTGGGCGCAACATTTACCGCGCCGCGATGCAGCATAAGGGCCTCGAGATTTTGGCTGTCAACGACATCACCGACGCCAAAACGCTAGCCCATTTGCTGAAATACGACTCGTTGCTGGGTAACCTCGAGGGCGAGGTCAAAGCCGAAGGCAACAGCATCATCGTGAATGGCAAAACCGTCAAGGTTTTCACGGAGAAAGATCCCGCGCAATTGAAGTGGAAAGCCCACGGTATTGATATCGTCGTCGAATCCACCGGACGTTTTACGAATAAAGAAGATGCAGTCAAGCACATTACTTCCGGCGGCGCGAAGAAGGTGATTATCAGCGCGCCAGCGAAAGGCCAGGATCTTACGGTCGTCATCGGCGTGAACGATGAAATGTATGATCCGGCGAAGCATCACGTGATCTCCAATGCTTCATGTACCACCAATTGTTTGACGCCGGTCGCCAAGGTGATCCTGGAGACCTTCGGCATTCGAAACGGCTTGATGACGACGATTCATTCATATACCAACGATCAGCAAATTCTCGATCTGCCGCACAAGGATTTGCGCCGCGCGCGCGCAGCCGCCCTGTCGATGATTCCAACCACCACGGGTGCGGCCAAAGCCGTGGCTGAGGTCATTCCCGCGCTCAAGGGGAAAATGGACGGCTTGTCCGTGCGCGTGCCGACGCCCAACGTCTCGTTGGTCGACGTGGTATTCAACGTCGAGAAGAAAACCTCGGTGGATGAGGTCAACAACGCACTCATCGCGGCGGCGAATGGCAAGCTCAAGGGTATTCTCTCTTACACCCATGAGCCGTTGGTGTCGATTGATTTCCGCTTGAACCCGAATTCGTCGATTGTCGATTTGCTCTCGACCTTCGTCATCGACGGCAATTGCGTGAAGATTCTGTCGTGGTATGACAACGAATGGGCCTTTTCGTGCCGCGTCATCGATTTGATCGAGTTGCTCGGCCGTTCTATGTAACCTGAAGCCGCGACCAGATATGATTTTACGCATTACGATTTACGCATGACTTCGTGCTAAGTGTGTCAATCGTGAGGCGCAAAAGGTTTTTGCCTCATAAGAGAAGAAAACATGCCCTCCTCGACACGCCGGATGTTCGTTGCCGGCAACTGGAAAATGTTCACGACCCCGGCGGAAGCAGCGAGCTTGGCCAAGTCGCTCAAAGTCAAAGTCGTAAACATCAAGGCCACTGAAATCGCGGTTTGTCCACCGTTTACGAACCTCGCTGTGGTGGCCGAATTGATCAAGGGCACAAATTTGCAGTTGGGCGCGCAGAATCTGTATTGGGAGGAAAAGGGGGCATTTACCGGCGAGATTTCGGCGGATATGTTGGTTGGCGTTGGCTGCCGCTTTGTAATCATCGGCCATTCCGAGCGCCGGCAATTCTTCGGCGAGACCGATGAAACTGTGAATCGTCGTTTGCGTCGTGCGCTGGGCTCACATTTGATGCCGATCGTTTGTGTGGGTGAAACATTGGTACAGAGGCAGGCTGGCGATACGGACCGGGTCGTCGAAGGGCAAATTCGTGGCGCGTTGAATGATATTTCAGCACCGGATTTCAGTCGCGTCACCATCGCTTACGAGCCGGTATGGGCAATTGGCACGGGCGTGAACGCAACGCCAGAGCAGGCGCAGGAAGTGCATGCCTTGATCCGCCGCCTGCTCGCTGGCATGTTTGGCGTGGAACTTGCGGAGACCTGCCGCATTCAATATGGTGGCAGCGTCAAGCCCGCAAATGCGAAAGAATTGATGGACCAGGCGGACGTCGACGGCGCATTGGTCGGCGGCGCGAGCCTGGAAGCGGAAAGTTTCGCAGCGATTATTAAAGCGGCAGAAGAAGTCGTGAAGTAATCAAAACTCATTGCAAGGACTGACATGTACACCATTGGTGTCACCTTATTCCTGATTATTGCCGTGCTGCAGACACTGGTGATCTTGATGCAATCCAGCAAAGGCGGCGGCTTGGCCGGTTCATTCGGCGCGGGCGGAATGGGTGCCGTCTTCGGCAGCAGAGGCACCGCCACTTTTTTGAGCAAGTTGACGGCGGGTTTAGCCATCGGCTTTATGGTGCTCGCATTGTTTCTAGGGTTTTTGAAATCCGGATCGAGCGGTGCGCGCAGTCTGGTCGAGCAAGAGCGTCAAGAAAGGACCTCTTCACCCGCTGCTGTCGGCGTGCCGGTTATTCCGGGTGCTCAAAATCCACCGGCGAATCCACCACCGTCTCAGCCCTCGGACCCAAACCAGCCGCAATAACGTTTTGTTGTTGGTGCAACATTGTAGCGCACAGTGCAAGCCTGAACTCGAGTGCTGGGTTGATGCTTGCGCTTCAAATGCGGAAGTGGTGAAACTGGTAGACACGCTATCTTGAGGGGGTAGTGGGCGTCGCCCGTGGGGGTTCGAGTCCCCCCTTCCGCACTTGGTAGACAAGCCTCGTTCTTGCGACGAGGCTTTTTATTTTTACTCGCTGGCGAGATGTTCTCGACGATCTTGAATCGAAGATGGTGGATAGTGGATCGTTAGAGCAAATGCGAGTACTATCGGCATGCCGCTATCGGTGAAATACAATCCACCACCCACTAACCACGATCCACTAACTACCATCCACGATTCACGGAAACTTGACCTCCAATCCAAAACGCGGATATATTTTCGCTTCGGCTTTGAATGGATCCACTTCGTCGTCGATTTTCTGGCCGATGGCGAAGCCTTCTTTCAACACGTTTCGAAACGCCAGGCTCGCGCCGGCAAAAACGTGCAGCTCGAAGCCGGTGACAGGAACACCAAACCCCACGCCTAAAATCGGCTCGATGGCCGGCGCAATGCGCAAGCCGCCGAGCAGATGAAACGAACTCGCCAGGGTCGGCGCTTTGGTGTCCACCGGCTTGAAGTGATAATTGATGACGCCGAACGCAGCCAGATCGCCGTTGGGCTTGGGCTTGACGATGATCGTGCCGTCTTCTCCTACCTCTAAACTGACATCATTGATGGTCGTGATCGCCGTGGCGACGCCGTAACTCCAGCGCTCCAACGGCGTGTTATCAAACACCGCTGAGGCGAGATAGCGATCCGTTTTCAGCGAGTCTTTCACGATCACGGCAATGTCCGAAACCCTCTTGAACTTATCCGGAATTTCGAAGCGGCGCACGTCGATCCAGGTCGTTTTCCTTTCCGGCGTTTCCAGCGCGCCCACACCGAAACCGATCAGTTGCAAAAATGCAGGCAAGTTGGCTTCAAAAGGCGTCGGTTTGGTCTTAAGCATGACCGAGATGAAAGAAGGCGCGTTCTCCGTGCGTGAGATGAACATGTAATAGAGACTATCGGCCTTCAAGCCATAGAGGCGAGTATCGAGAAATTCCGAGCCCTCATGAAAGAGCCCGATCGGGGAAACACGGTCAGTGAAATTGGCAACGACGATATAATAGGCACTGGGATTGATTTGAAAATTGCTCATGGCAATCAGCTTGCGCAAGCTGTCAGCGGCCATTGCGACGTCGCCTTCGATATAAAAGCGATAAGCCTTCGCGAATAAATCCGTGCTGTCTTCCACCACGTAGGGCGCGCCCTCAACTGATTTGGGGATAATCACCACCTTGTCCTGCGCTGCTACCGCGCCCATGAAAACAACAAACAACAACAGCAAAACGGCCGTCAAACGGAACATAAAACTCTCCTTGGCTAGAAGTTCGTCGGAAGGCAACCATTCCTACCGCAAAAAAATAATTGTTGCCAGTATGAAGAATTTCGCGCACATTTCCAAAGAAATTTTATGTCTTCATGCTGTAAAGCCGCGAGGTTGCTTTCCGGGCCCGCCCGGCAACAGTGTCGAAGACCTCGGCAGCAAGTGCTGGTCGTTTTTACCTCGAGGAGAGTGTTCCATGACGAAGATTCTGGCTTCCGCAATGATTTTGCTGTTGGCAGGTTCATCATGGGGGCAGCCCGCATCACCACTTTTGCTCAGAAACGTCAATATTGTCGCGCTTGGCGGCGGGGTGGACCAAACCAACCGTGAGGTCTTGCTGGAAAACGGAAGAATCGCCTCCATCCGGCCGGCGAGCGAGAATTCTCTTAACGGCGTCAAAGTGATCGAGGCTTCCGGGAAGTGGCTGATTCCCGGCCTGATTGACGTGGGCGTTCATCTCACAAATGAAGGGCAGGATTCCACGGCTATGCTCCGCGATTTGGAGGAATTGATGGCATGTGGAGTGACTTCGGTCTTGGACGTGAGCGGTGCCAGCGCGGCTCTCAGGCCGGGCGTGTTGGAAGCCGACAGTTTCCCCCATCCACGGGTTTTTAGGGGTAGCATGCTGCTGCCGAGCTTTGTGACCAACTCGCATGCCGTACCGGGAGTATTCTCAATCAAGAACGAGCAAGACGCGCGGCAGGCCGTGCGTTCGGCCAAAGATCAGGGCGCCCAGATGGTCTATCTCGATCCCCGACTGGAAAGTAACCTCATGAAAGCCGCTCTGCAGGAAGCGCAGAAGCTCAACGTGTCGACGGCGGGCGTGGCTCTGGGATTTTCTTTTGAGGAGGCGGCGCGGGAGGGTATGAACTGTCTTTATGATATCAATAGTTTGATCAGCGCCTCGATCGGCGGGAGCGAGCGCAAAACGATCGCGCAAGCGTGGGCGAGTGCCCCGGGCGCTTTATATGGCGCAAAAACGGATAAGCTGTTTTTTGAGGCGTGGGACAAGATCGATCTCGTCAAAGACGCACGCAACAAATTAGGATTGCTGGCAAATCGCGCCATTTTTGTCGCACCCATGCTGGCGTTGGAGGAAAAAAGGCTGCAAGAGCTCGCCCATACGGCGCACGGGGAGAGTGTGCAAAAACTGCTGGAAAAATTTCGCGCGCTGCTTCGCTCGGCTTTTGAATTGCAGGTGCCGCTGTTGGTGGGCTCGGGC
The DNA here is from genome assembly GCA_050732395.1 of bacterium. Taxonomy (GTDB): domain Bacteria; phylum Zhuqueibacterota; class Zhuqueibacteria; order Zhuqueibacterales; family Zhuqueibacteraceae; genus JBIOXB01. The sequence goes on along the minus strand of JBOHQX010000409.1, from coordinate 13,297 downwards.
TATGCAAGCCGCGATGAGTGGCGCCCAACCATTCATGACGAGATGGACGCCTGGGTCAACGCCGGCATTGCGTCACGTTTCGTGCTCGAAGCCGCGACCATCAACGCCGGCCATGCCTTGCGGCAGCAAGATCTCGGGCAGGCAGGCGAAGGGATGCGCGCGGATTTGGTGTTGTTGGACGAGCATCCCTATCAGAATTTTGCAACGCTGCGTGATCCCTGGCTCGTGATTCAAAATGGCCGCGCCCATCCGCGTGCAGATTTGGTGCACCGAAGAGATTCACCTTACCGCACGCAACGGGAGCTACGCGCGGTGTTGCAGTGGCAGGAACAAGCCTGGAACAACAACGATATCGACAGATTCATGCGCGGTTACTGGAAAAGCGAGGCCACGATCTTTGCCTCGGGCAGCATCGCGCGGGGCTGGCAGGCAATGCTGGAACGTTACAAACGCAGTTATTCCACGCCGGAGAAAATGGGCAAGCTGAAATATACGATAGAACAAATCGATCTGATCGATGCCGATTGGGCCAAAGTCTTGGGCGGCTGGGAGCTATCCGCGTTGCCCGAAAATCCGCGCGGCTGGTATACCTTAATCATGCGCCGTTTCGAGGAGGGTTGGCGCATCGTTCATGATCATACCTCGGTCACGCCGGCTATGAGATAAGCTACCGCCCTACGGCGGCTTGGAAGCCTGCCGCAAGTCCTGGTGTCCCGCATGACGTGGGCGGACGTGAAGCGCGAGGAGCATCCACCCTCAATCTTTCACGTATCTTTCGTCCAACTCGATACCACGCCGTTTCAACACCTCATCTGCTTCGTGCAGGAACTTTTTGATGAAATCGGTTCCGACCGCGTAAGTCGTGCCATAATCGATCAGATCGATCTCTTGCGACGCCAGCCCTTTCAAGTCTTGATCATTCAGCACTTGGGCAGCGGGAAGATCCTTAGGCGGCGCGACGTAACGCAGCTTATTTGCCGGCACGCCGCGAACGACGCCTGCCAATTCCAGCCCACTTTCCGGCCGTACGATAAATACCGGCCCGCCAGAAAATCCGAAGCGCGCCACGGTATCCAAAATGAAAGCACCCGGAAAGGGCACACGGCTGACGACTCCGGTGCTCAATTGTTTCACTTCGCGGGGATAGCCGATCACATACACAAAATCGCCCCATTCGATTTCCTCCGGCGCGGCGAGACCAAACGGAAAGTTCGTTCCCAATGCCGCCGAAACGGGAACCTGGAGCAGAGCCAGATCCGTCCGTTGATCCTGGTGCAAAACCTCAGCGATCAGATACTGATTGCTTTGGTTGATCACGTAGAAGTTTCTGCTTTTCTGCACGGCGCGCCCCAGCAGAAGCCGGCGAGAGACGCTGGTATCGGCACGGTCATAGTGATAAATGGTATCGGGCTTGTTGAAAACGTGTGCGCTGGTCAGGATGACCGCGTATTGCAGGTCGCGATAAATGATCAAACCACCGCCGTTGACTCTCTGAATATCCAATTCACGTTCGGCGATTGCTCCCTGTGGCGGGGGCAACAGGCGAAAACCCGTCGGGCTGCTGGCATCCGGCTGCAATTTGCCATGGGCAAACTGATGGCGAAAGCTCGTGAGCTGATAGTTGTAGACCGCAGACACGCCCACCACCGCAGTCAATGCTTCTTGCAGCCACTTCTTCACCTGCTGGGAGGCAAGAAGATTCTCTTGCGGCGCGACTTGTCGCGCGCCACTGCACGCACACCATAGAATCGAAAGCCAGAAACAAAGCCCTCGCAGAGCTCGTGCGCAGATGCTGGCGAGAATTCTGCCCCTGCAGGGAGGCTTGAAGAGCAGCCGCATTGTAATTTCCTATGTGAGCTATTTTGTTCGCGGTGGGAGCTCGAGATGCCGGACTTCTTCCCGGCCCTTTTGTTCATCCACAAAATACAACAAGACGCCGCCGGCGAGGAACAAAATGGCAATCGAGGCCATGCCTACGCGCGAGCTACGCGAGATCAGACCGGTCAAACCCATCAAAACCGGACCGAAAATCACGGCAAATTTTCCCAACAAATTGTAAAAACCGTAAAACTCGCCGGCCTGATCGTGCGGGATCAAACGCGAATAAAAAGAACGGCTCAAAGCTTGAATGCCGCCCTGCACCAGACCGATGGTGACAGCCAGGGCGTAGAACTCGAATTTTTCCGTCATTTGCGTCGCCCAAATCACTACCAGCAAATACACACCAATGCCGATGAAGATCGAACGCTTCGCGCCGATTTTTTCGCCGAGCTTACCGAAGAAAATGGCGCTTGGAAAGCCCACGAATTGGGTGATCAACAAGGCGACGATTAAATCTTCGCTCTTGAAGCCAATCGACAGGCCGTAATCGACCGCCATGCGAATAATCGTATCGACGCCGTCGATGTAAAGCCAGTAGGCGATCAAGAAAAGCAAAATCGTGCGCAGATGCCGCACTCTGTGAAAGGTATGCAACAATTGCTGCCAGCCGGCACGAATCGCGCTTTGCGTTTTTGTGACCTCACGCAAGTGTGGCTCGGGCACGAGAAATATCACCGGCAGAGTGAACAACCCCCACCACAATGCGACAGTGATGAAGGAGATGCGTACCGCCTCGCCGGCATCGGCCAGACCGAACGTAGCTGGGCTCAGCGTCATCCAGACATTGCAAGCGAAGAGCAGGCCACCGCCGAGATAACCCATGCCATAGCCCAGGGAGGAAACAAAATCAATCCTCTTCTCCGCAACGATGGCCGGCAACAACGCATCATAAAAAATGAGGCTGCCGGAAAACCCGACAATGCCGAAAGCATACGTCAAAGCCGCGCCCAGCCAGGCGCCGGGGGGAACGAGAAATAGCGCGCCGGAGGCGAGCGCGCCCAAATAGGCAAAAAAAATCAAAAAAGCCTTCTTTTGCCTGCCGGCATCGGCCATGGCTCCAAGCAACGGCGCCAGCGCGGCCACAAAGATGCTGGCGAAAGAATTGGCGAAACCCAGCATTGCCGTGCTCTCCGTCACCTCCGCGCCCTGGCTCCAATACTCCTTGAAAAAAATGGGAAAGAAGCCGGCCATCACGGTCGTGGCAAAAGCCGAGTTGGCCCAATCATACATGCTCCAGCCGAATTCTTGCTTGTTCTTAAAGAGAGGCATCCGGTCTCCGCGTGAAATAATGCCTTCCAAGAAACCTGGTGATTTCCGATTGGGGATTTGCGATTTACGATCGCAGATCGATAATCGCAAATCCCCAATCGAAAATCAATGGCTCTTGGGATTTCTTGCGCCACAAGCTTCGCTAAACCGAAGTAAGGCGCCGGGTAGCTCCATCCAGTTTATTCATACTCCAATTCGTTGCGCAGCAACACGCGCAGGCTTTCTTCGTCGATGACCAGTGTAATCAGATTAGGACGGCAACATACGGCGCAGTCTTCGACGTACTGTTGCTTGTAACCGGAGCTGAGATCGATCAGGGTTTCATTGGGGCGGCCGCAGCCGGCGCAGAACCAGGGCGCCGGCGTCAATGCGCCAGGCTCGGCAATGGGCGAATTTTCATTCGCTTCTTCTTCCCCGGAAAACTCTTGCTGGAATTCACGCTCGTCAATGCCATTCATTTTTGCCTCTGGCAATAGCCATTTGATCTCGCTCAATTTGTAGTGCAAATTCCTAAAGTGCAACTTGATTTTTGTGAGCAGATTTCTTTATCATGGCTTATGTTTGCTCGCGAGTACTTGAAGGAGCTGGTGCCGCTGTGCGCGGGTTTGCTGTTCAGCGCTTGCCCGCAATCGGGCGACGTGCTTTATCGAAACGACGGCGGCGAAGAGATCTATGATCGCTTCACCACCAAAGAAATATTGCCGAGCTCGGCATTGCCGGAGCGCATGACACGCCTCAAGTTTTTTCCAAATTCCCGGGAGTTTCTGGCCCTTGGTCAAGGCGGAGAGGTTTTTCATCTTGTCCTTGAAGAAGATTCGGCGCGCCTTTTGGGCTCATTTACCGTGCCTGACGTTGCGCCAGGCCTGGTTGAACTCGGTTTGACCGATGCTGCGTTCGATCCGCAATTTCAGGCCAACGGTCATGTTTATTTTTGCTTCAGCACCGGCGACAACCGCTGGAATCGCATCGTGCGCATGCAGTGGTCGAACAATTACGCCGCCATCGTGAATTCGTCCACGATCATGCTGAATATCGATCGCATCGCGCCGGTGAATGCCTTTCACGGTATTTACGCCCTGGCCTTCGCTGCGGACGGCTCTTTGTATGCGACCATCGGCGATGCGACGCAATCGCAATTTGCGCAAGATCCCGGTTCCCTTCTGGGCAAATTGATTCGCATCATGCCGACGGACGCCGGTGGTTACAGTATTCCCGCGGACAACCCTTATCTGGATGATGACCGCGTGCGCGGTGAGATCGCAGCGTTCGGGCTACGCAGCCCGTTTCGCCTGTTGGTCTGGGGGGATAAGATTTTAATCGGCGACGTCGGGGCGAATCGTTTCGAAGAGATCGATTTTTATGAGGCAGGGCGTACCAATTTTGGGTGGCCGGAATGCGAGGGCGTATGCGATCGCTCCGAATTTCAAAATCCGATTTTAGCGATCGGCCACAACGATCCGGCCTATCAATTGGAAGACCCCGAGCCCGCAGGCGACTTGCGCCACGCGATCGCACTGGGCGTGGTTTATGATGGCGCCGGTGACGATCCTTATCAGAACCTGTTGGATAGCCGGTTGCTTTTCAATGACGTCTTCCTGGGCTACGTGCGTGCCGCAAGGATCTCGGCGGCCGGGGAGCTCAGCGACAACAAGCATATCTTTCACAAATTTGCGGTGACCAGCATGGACACCGGGCCGGACGGCTATATTTACGGTTCCACGATTTATTCGTCGCAAGTTTTTCGCGTGGAGCTGAAAGCGCCCTGAAGCTTGGCGATTTTCACCGGGCCGGTAAGCCTGCCCCCAAAAATGTCACTCTGTAAGAGTCTTCCCAAGTGCTTGCAAAACTGCAGAGAACTCAAACTTTGCAACGCTTGATGCAAAATTGAGGTAGAATTTAGTGCTTTCTCCAGTACGTGGGAACATTCTTACAGAATCACGAGTGCGGGTGGGAGAAACATGCTTGCTTGAGGTTCATCCCGTTTTGTTGCAAATACTCGACTCAGATGGAATCAGATCCCAGCCCTCCTGAAAGAATCCTGATCATGCGCCTGCGCGGCATCGGCGACGTGGTGTTGACCTTGCCACTGCTGGATAATTTGCGCCTGGCATTTCCGCAGGCGCAAATCGATTATCTGACCGAACCGCCGAGTGCGCCGCTGTTGCAAAATCATCCCGCACTCCAGGAAGTACTCGTGCTCGCGCATAAAAGCTGGAAGAGGCTTGCGCCGCTGGAGCAGGCGCGATCCCATTGGAGCTTCGTGCGCGCCTTGCGCGGGCGCAGGTACGATTGGGTGATCGATCTGTTCGGCAACCCGCGTACGGCTTTGCTCGTTCTGTTGAGCGGCGCACGCCGCCGTATCGGCTTCAATTTTCGCGGCCGGAGGCATGCTTACAATGTCATCGTAGAGCCGCGTGGCGACCGGCTGCATGCCATAGAATTCAATTTGGACGTGCTGCGTGCTTTGCGCGTGCCTATTCTTACGGACACGCTTTCTTTGCCGATCGCGAACGACGCTGCCGCTTTTGTCGGCCGCTTTTGGCTGCAGCACGCCTTGGATTCATCACCGATGGTAATTGGAATCAACGCTTTTGGCGGCTGGTACACGAAGCGCTGGCCGCTGCCGGCGTTTGCCGAGCTCGGCACTCGTCTGCAAAGGGAAAGCAACGCGAAAATCGTTCTGTTGTGGGGGCCGGGCGAAAGGGAAGAGGTCAATCAATTGGCGGGTATGATGAAAACTCCTCCTCTTCTTGCACCAGAGACGACTTTGCCGCAGCTCGCTGCACTGCTTGCGCGTATGGATTTGTTGGTGGCGAATGATTCCGGGCCCATGCACCTGTCCGCTGCCGTCTCGACGCCCGTGGTTGCCATCTTCGGGCCGACACGTCCGGATTTGCAAGGACCTTGGGGCGCCGGGCATACGGTGGTACTGAAATCCGGCCTGCCGTGCTTGGGATGCAATGGGTTGACCTGCAAAATTCAAACGCACGATTGCATGCAACAATTGCCCGTCGATCAGGTCTTTCAAGCGATGCAAAAGCGGCTCAAAGAGATTCTTTCGGCAAAATCTCCTATGCCGTAGGCGTGCGCGCATACCTTCAAGCGGCGTTTCTTGAATTTGACGAAATTTGGGCAATATAGATTTTGAGGTGTGGCTGAGCACATGTTGGCCGGTAACAAACCGTTTTACGTTGCGCCGGTATTCATATCTGCTAGTGCCGTGTCGGGTAGGACTCCCCTTCCAGTTTTGGCGACGAAGCTCACTTTCATCTAATTCATTTCATTCAATAAACCAACGGAGGAGGTCCTGTCATGAACATGAAAAAGTACCTCACCGCTGCACTGGGCGTGGGCGTGGTCTTGACTGCGTACGATTTTGTGGCGCACGGGCAAGTGTTGAATAGTATGTACTACTCCAAGTTGACCAGTCTGATGCGGCAGGATGCGCCCATGCACTGGTTTATCATCGGCGATCTCGTTGCGGGGCTGGTCTTTGTTTGGGTTTACGATCGTGTCTATGGCAGTTTCGGCGGCGGCCCCAAAGCTGGCGCAATGTTTGGACTGTATGCCGGCATTCTGGTGACTTTCCCGGGTTTGCTCTTTAACCATCTCGTCTTCGCCAATTTCCCGTATGGGCTGGCGTGGGCAATGGTCATCGTCGGCATCATTGGGGCCATTATCGCCGGCGCTGTGGCCGGAGCGTTGTATAAGAAATACGCCGCTTTTAAGTGCAGCGTTTTGAACCAAGAAAGAGGGGTAGATGAGGAATCTACCCCTTTTGTTTTTTCATGTAAGCCTCGGGTTGAAATCCGTGGCATATCATGTGCAAATGTTCTGAGCTTTTGGACGGCGTAAAACTACTTCATGCCTTCCAATCGCAGAAAGTGCTTCCGACCGTGGGCATCACCGGCGACGATGGTTTTGCCATACACACAGTGACATACAATTTTGCCCAGTTATTTACTTTCTTGCTTTGCAATGGGATTATTTTTATCTTTGCCTGGGTTTTTTGAGCCCAGCTTGCGGGCGGCAAATTGAAACAAGAACTCCTGTACTTTATTGAGAAGGCGACAATTCATATGAGCCTGTCCACGATTCAATACGTTTCCGGCGAGGATGGCGTTCCTACCGCCGTCTTGGTGCCCATTGAGCTTTGGCGTGAAATTGAATCCGAAAAAGAAACCGCTTATTTGCTCAAAAGCGCCAAGATGAAGCAGCGCCTGTTGGAAGCTAAAAATCGCGATACCGGTATTCCATTTGAGGAAGCCTGTGAGAAGCTTGGAATTTGACCCGGCCGGATTCGAAGATTTGGCTTGGTGGATAGAGAAAGATCGCAAAAAGGCATTGCGCGTCATCAAGCTCATCAAAGAAATTGAACACGATCCCTTCACCGGCATGGGCAAACCTGAGCCTTTGAAACACGAGTTTTCCGGTTGCTGGTCTCGGCGAATTGATGATGAGCATCGCTTGATTTACGAAGTCAAAGAAGACAAGATTAGAATCTTGGCTTGTCGTTATCACTACTAAAGCCTGTAACCCGTAAGATTCAAAAGGTTCGTTAAAGCAAACACATACGGAGACACCAGAAGGAGAACAGCTAAATTCGCTTCGAGGGGGTATTCCTTGGTCAAATGTTTCATGATAGTTCCTCGCTAATGTTCGTCGCTCGGACGCTCCAGTCGTTCGAAAGGGTCTTGCAATACTTTTGCAAGGAGAAAATATTCTGTTTAGTGGCCTTGGCGCTGTCGGGGTTGGGGATGAGAAGCTGTAGTCGGTCGCGGCGACCTCCACAAATGGCGTGAATCAGCGGCCTTTATCTGCCGCCTGTATCCAGTAAATGCCATGATACGCAGAACTAAATCGATATGCGAATTCCACTGTGAGCCGGGTTTTGCGATACCTCCCATACCCTCGATCCTAATCTGGTTAATCCCAATGTGATTGAGGTTGCGGATCATCTTCAAATAAAGCTCAAGCAAGTCTGTGTGCCGGCCTGTAAAACCTGGATTGGGGCTAAACGGAACGTCTGAATTCTCTGACAGGCTGGTGGAATCGTAGCGCACCGGCGCAAGCGCGAGGAGCTGCAATCGCTCAATCAGTTGCTCGCGGCTTTTTTTAGCTCGTCAAAGATCACGCCATACAAATTGAACGAAAGCTCGGGGAGTTTGGGCGCATCTGGCAACAGACAAACTATGATCGGCCATTCCAAGGCTCGCGTGATGAGCCATTCGTGCTTGACCCAATTTAAAGCGCCGACGCGTCGGATCCACGTCAAACAGACCACGTCGCAATCCACTAGGGTGTCAGCAATTTCTCGCGACAAGTCGGTTTCCAGGCGAGTTTGATCGCGCTAGGCCTTGCGCCCGGCTGCTTCCAGGGCAAGATGGATTTTTTCAACGAGGCTTCGGTCATTAGAAGAATAACTGATAAGAATGTGAGGATGATTCTTCACTTGCAATTTGTGTTATCCATTATAGGCCGTCGCGAAACGCCTCCCGAAAACAAGCACATAAGATCCTTTGGCGTCCACAATCTAAATTAGTATGGTGTATTTGGGAACACCTCATTTAAAGAATCTAACTATATTCGCTAGGAGACTTGATATTTCCGTCGATAATTATGACTGCTATTTTTGAAGGATACTGAGGAGATGTTGTCTCGAAACCATGCATGATGGGGGTCTCCAAGCTAATGTTGTTTGCTATGTTTGAAGGGGGATTTTCTTTTTCGGTCATATCCAAAATACAGGTTATGCTTAAAGGAATGGATGTAATGGTGTATTGAGCTGGCTGAGCAATGTATTTCTCTCGTAACTTTGTACGATCTTTAATCTCGAGTTCCACTTTAAGCTCGATAACGATATTTCTATACCGAAGGTCCAGGATACCACCTGATGTTTTTTCACCCTCTCGAATCTCTTGCCCAAGTTCGGTCATTCGAAGATTGCGAAGCATGTGTTTCTGGAAATCACGCATTTCATTAACATTCTGCCCCTTAAACTCTCCATTTTGTTGTACCATGCCAGCATAACGTCCAAGGTAGACAAGGCATTTTGTGAAATCGTTAAAATCATTAGGAGCAAGGTCCGGTAAAGCCTTTTTAACTTCGTCAAGAATTTTAGGAATTTGAATGGCCATCGTAGGGTAATTTGTAAAAACTGGAAAAGATTCTTTACTGAGTGCACGGGCGCGAAGTTCTGAATGGCCGATGATAGTAGGAAATACGGTTTGTTGGCTGTCTTCCTCACAAGAAAAACGTGCCCGCACTTTCATAACAACTGGTTCGCTTTGAAGTGTTTGCGAGTTGTAAAAAACAAGATTTCCAAACCTTTTGTTACTTCCAAATAGCAATAATTCTTCCCGAGATAGCTTAAGTGATGTCAGAAAGTATGTCTTGGGGTCAATAGTTGAGACATAATCGATTTCCAATATCGACATGTTTTTCGGCCAAATCGACACTGATAATTTCGCTCCTAAATCATACTGAAGGCCACTTTGTATAGCCTGTGGCGTTGCCCAATCTTGACCATCAAGTGTAAACAGAACTTTAATTACAGGTTCTGTCGCAACAGCAGATTGTGGAGAGCCTTCAGCAACTGTTGCTCTCAATTGGCTCTTTAACCCCGCATAGCTATCATAAGCAACCGAATAGAATACTGGTAGCGGAATCCGGCCGAGTGTTTTCAATAAATTTGTAACTGAACCAATATTGTCAAGGGAGTGAGCATCCAATGCCCACTTAGCAAGAGCATCTCTAGTAGTCGGATAACGGTCTAATAGTTCAAGATCATTCTGTAACAAAGTGGTTCGAGCACTTACAGCTTGTAAAAAACTTTGATCCCTGGAGTCGGCATTTAATATTGCATTGGCCCATTTGCACAACAAAGCTGCGATCTCCAAAGTATCTGCTATTCGCAAAACCACGTTATATTCTCTTAACCCGGCTATTTTTGAAGCAATGCGGTGATAACCTTGCGAAAGCTCGATAAATTTTTCGGCTACTTGCAATGCATTACGAAACTCAAATTTTTGCGTGAAAGCGAGTAGTTGTCGCTTTAAAGTTATTCCATCGATTAAAATATCTCTACTAATCCTCCAATTCATTCTCTCCCTCCTCGTTAGTAGAATTCACAGAGTGAAGCTTTTCTAAAATCTCCCTCGCTTTAATTGTGTTTCCTTGCATAGACAGAATCTCGGCCATCTCTGCTGCTCCCACAAGACCAAAAACTTCTCTGCATGCTGCATAGGCTTTTGTAGCTGGCAGTAGCTCGGTTGCTCGATTTGCAAGAATAGCCGCTTCTTGATGTAGTTCCAAGTGAGACAGAACCTCTATCAATCGAAAGACTTCTATCGGGCTGTCTTTTACTTTAATATCTACAATTTCACGAAATCTATCTATTTCTCTCATTACAACATCCCTTGATAAATTGAAGAAAGTGCTCAAGATGTCGAAACGATCAGAGAAAGCACCTTCGCCGCAATCATGTCGATGAGTTTTTTTGAAATATTCTAAAGCAATTTTAAGAAAAGAAGAAACGATCCCAGGAAAATCTGTCACACGTCTTGCAAACATAACAAGCATATCTTTTGCGAAATAACAATCTTCACTTTGGCTATATATAGGTAAAAGCTGCGTAACAATATATCGATCGACCTCGGGCCACTCACGGAAAGCACATTGGAGGGTTCGAACAATGTCACTTAAAAAACGTGTTTGTTCGCGATCGTTGCGATAAATTTTTTCCAGCATTAAAATATTTTTCAATGCAAGATAACCTCTATCGTCTTTAGGAAACTTGAAGTGTTGTAAAGCTCGAACAGTACCTTGATGTATAATAACGTAACGATCAGTTAAATACACTTCAACAAGAAAATCAATCAAATTGGCTGGAATATTGTGTGGTGATTTTTGCAGAATTTTTCCCAAAGCAACAATAGCAGCGTAACGAACTGCGTTTGAGTCAAAATCGACGAGATGCTTGTAAAGCTCTGGAACCACAAGGGGTGCAAGATCAAAAAAAGTTCCCAAAACACCCAAAGTGTCAATGAGTATAGATTTTAAACGAGAGTCAATTTTGCTATCAAGTGCATCAGTAAAGGACTTGATTTGCTGAAATGAAGCAAGTGGTTCTAATCTGATCAAGGTGTCAACAGATTTGCTGATACTGGAAATGAGACGGTTATACGCCGTCCTCTGTGAGGAGATATGTAGCTCCTCATTAAAATCTGTGTGCTTCGTCGGCAGATTTTCCAATTCACGAATCGTTATTTTTAAACGCCCCAATACTCTGTCCAATTTGGCACTCGAAGCTTGAGGATGATCTCTCAATACGCCATTTAACTCATCGCATATCTTTATCCGAGATCTAACATTAAGCCGTAAATCTCCGATAGCATCATAGAGCGTGTCTGCCGCATGCTTTACATGCTTCACATAAAGATCTTGAGAGAAGATTGGGTTTGAAAATCTATCTTCTTCGCTGGCGTGACAGGCAATTCTTGCATATATGCTGAAAATGAGCACCTTGACTTCTTCAGAAACACATTCTAGATAGCCAGTGATTTCATCTTCAACTGTTTGAGGATTGAAAGCGTATAGATGCGAAATCAAATCGATAATTCTGGAATCTGCGGAAGCGTTATACTCATCATCTTTCAGTTCGAGAGACCGCAATAAGACTCTGGTCAGGGGAAGTATCGCTTCCGCCTTCTCAGGAAGCAACTGAAGTAAAGTTTCTGCGGTATTAAACCTTGTATCCTTATCATCAATATGCAATCGCGATGCGAAAGCGTTTCTAACGGCCTTTGCATCTTTATCAAAAAGAAAAGAAAGCAATATGAAAACACCTTGGAATTGACGTATTTCGTCTGCATATCTTCTCCTTGTCCGCTCCCAAGAACAAAAATCAGGGATTGAAAGAATATTGTGAAGTAGAGACAATACTCGATTTACATCATAGTGGTCAATAAATTTAGCCACAAACTCACATGCGGCGTCGGCCACATCCGAACTGCTATTAGAAATTGTCTTGATTGCGCCTTCAAATACATGGCCCGGAATTTCCTTCCGATGTTCACAAACCACTCCAATTACATCGATGAAATCTTTAGCGTTTTCCTTTTGGAAGCCGTCAGTCAGAACACGTAAAGCGTTTTCTGAAAATAGCTCTGGACCAAGGTGTGCAGCTTGTAGCAATTGGGTAACAATAGGGTGAGTCTTCTGCTCTTCATTACGACATTCTAAAAATGCTGGTATAATCCGAGCAGCTTCTCGGTTACTGCTAATTGTAGGGATTGCTTCTTGCTTTAAATTATGCAATTCTAATATCATCGCATTAATAGATTTTTCAATAACTTCATCTGTATCAAGCACTGTTCTTATTGCAGCGTGCGATTCCTTTTCAAGTTCACGTAGGCGAGCTTCGGTTTGTGCTTCTTCCAAATCAGATTTTTGTTTCTTAGCCAAGATCTCTCTACCAAAATTTTCCGAAGCGATCTCCTTGTGATGTGGGCATCCAATGCAGTTTTCCAAAATAAAGCTGCGAGCCTCCCAATCCAAATGCATCGACTCACCTTGAGAAATACCATGCTCACAGGTCACGCGCAAGCTTCCTATTGGCAGATGATAAAACTGTGCAAGCAGTCCAGCAGAAACCTGTTCAATTTGAATATGTTGACACCAGCGCTTGACTTTCGGTAAAAGATCTGCGTTTTTCTTGCCAAGCTCTATTGCGGCAGCAAAATCTTGATCTTTCTTGACCATTTATTCTCCAAAAATCTTACAAAAGTAACAGTACACAAAAACCCTATTCGCCATTCCATTGTAGCAAAATACCAGTAGCGTGGTTTTGCCGCAACCACCGGCGCTGCGCAACGCGGCGGTATTTGCAATGGGTTCTTCGCGTTTGAGATCGAGCAGTAGCGCGAGGAGCTGCTCAAACTCGCAAGGCCGGGGAACAAAATCCTCGGGCAGGTCTTCGACCATGAGCGGCACAAGCACAGCCTCGCAGCTTTTGTGGAGATCGTTGACAAGCTTGTGCCATTGTTCTTCGATATTGGGTCCAGCCTCTTTCAACGGTTGCTCATTCGGCCGCCCCCTCGAAAATCAGCCCCTTATAGCGCTGATACAAGTACGAGACCGTCAAGAG
>JBOHQX010000408.1:0-70604 GCA_050732395.1 bacterium | reverse complement strand
TACCGCTTAAGCGAGAACGAGATCTCGACACCGCCATCTTCTGTATCGCTGCGCAGGTGCTATCAAGATCCCAAACGCCGTAGGCGTGAAATGCTTATAGCCATGCCCAACCAACCCAAACAAAACGCCGAAGGCGTGGCATGTTTCTGGATTGAAAACATATGCTCGCGTGAAGCGTGCAAACATGTCACGCCTACGGCGTTCAGGGTTATCGCGTGCACGTGAAGCTATAAACATACCACGCCTACGGCGTTGAACGATTGGTTCATCAAACTGTAAAAAGGGGCACTACTAGTTAAAAATTTGTCAAAGAAGCACACGGAATCTGATCGGCACTTAGAGCTAAGGCGTACACACATGACTACTTTCCGTGTCATTCCGTGTGGGTTCCGTGGCCAAAAATAGCTGAATAGTTACCTTTTCGTTTCCAAATGATCTCGCTTTGGAAGCATGCAGTCCCGAATACTTCATCCATAACACATTTTACATAATGCCCCACGTGCCAGTCTAAATGCACATAAATACTCCCCGCTTCCGACAGCAAATCGCGCAGCAGCACCGCGGTTTCATAAAACCACTTCAAGTACGAATCCAGCCCACTGCCCACGTGTCGCGATAAGCTTTCTGCTCGATGATCGAAGGCTGTTTCACAAACGAAGTTGTTTCGTCTTCTTCGGTGTCCGGGTGATCGGGGATGGTGGCGGTGAAGGAGAAGTCTGCGCCCGTGTCGAATGGCGGGTCGATGTAAATGAGATTGACTTTGCCAGCGAACTCGGGCAGGAGGGAAGGCAGCACGTATTTTTTATCGCCCCAAATCAAGCGGTTGCGCCATTCCGTCTCGCGGCCACTGGCGAACAAGTCCAAATTCAGTACGCGGTCAGCGGCGCTCTCATTTACGGTCTCGATGGTTTGAAACGGCAAGGCAATGCGCACGGGCGCGGTTTTTTTGCCGTCTTTGTACTTGCCTTCCCAGATCAACTCGGTCATGGATGCTCCCATAAAATAGACTGACCGATCGCTGCGAGCGACCGGTCAGTGCAATACCTAGCGGCGGCTTTGAAACTAGAAATTAAAACACCGCGCCTTCCGCGAAATCAAAACGCGGTACTTGAATTTTATCTTTAAAAAGACTTTGATGAGAAGCCAATTCTTCCAAGCGCTCCAACACCGGCCCGCGATCGTAGCGTTCTCCGCATTTCCTGCAAACGCCAACCGGCACGTTTTCAAAAACATAGAGCTTGTCCTTCAAGCGCAAGTCAACTGTTACAAATTTTTCGAGCACGCGGCCGCCGCAGTATTCACAGTTGTCATATTTTGCCTTCATCATCATTCCTCAAAGACGGTTATAATTCTCAGATAACCCCAGAGCAACTTTGCGGCGCAAGTCATCGATTCTCGTCACGACATTTTCTCCTCAGACACCGGCAATATATCGCTTTTGCTGTTCGCAAGCAATCACTGTCTTAGCCTGGAAAATCTCGAGGTACATAAATACTCCCCCTCTTCCGCCAGCAGATCGCGCAGCAGCACCGCAGTTTCATAAAACCATTGCAGGTACGAATCCAACCCACGTCCCCACGTGTCGCGATAAGCTTCTAGTTCGATGATCGAAGGCTGCTTTACGAACGAAGTAGTTTCGTCTTCCTCGATATCGGGGTGATTAGGAATGGTAGCAGTAAAGGAAAAATCCGCGCCGGTGTGTTACATCTACAAAGACTCATCAAGAAATCCGATCAGCCTTCTCATTACAAAGCATTTTGGAACGTTTCTGATGTGTAAATTATGGGTAGCTTTGCACGCTGAAAAGGCGCCGCCAAAGTCACGATCATTTTGCCAAACGAGCCTTGGATCTCGACCTGGCGATGACTAAATCTCTCGAGCATGCGCTTATCTAGCGTTACGATCCGATCAACACCGAGAAAGCGACCGCGCTGCAGACGGTCCGTGCTGAACGAACCCATGCTAATCATGAGAGCATCTTCCCTGCCGAAGCCAAAACCTCTCAATCGTCGTGCCCAACGCCGGGCATAGCGTGTTGGATAAAGCGGTGGAATGGAGGAAAACAAGACGTTGAACGATTTCAAGATGGACAAAACGGTGGGTGAGCGTGTGAAAGCTCTTGTAACTCATGTAAAGTTGTTGTGTGCCATGCCATGTACGCAGCAAGCTCAGAACCGCGTGTTGTTCCTCGGTCAAAGCCTCCCGACTGGCGATACGCAAGAAGCCTTCAAGCGCACGACGGATGAAACCTTTATCCAGCAGTATTCGCATCGTTTGCCACCCCACGTGCCGTGATCCCCTTCAGTTTCGGCTCGGCTTCCTTCTCCCATTTTTCCCAGAGCGCATTACGCTGCTCTTCGGACAACGAAAAATACTCCTTGACCGATATTCCATCTACTAAAATCGTATCATCCGACAGCTTTAAATCACCCCCAAAATCCTTGGCCCATTCCTCGAGCGATTCTCTTGGTGGTTGCGCAACGAAGCGCGCCATCATCTGTTCCAGAACACGGTTGGCATCCAGCCGCAAATCTTGACAAACGGCAAAGAAGCTCTCGCGCAGACGTGTAGGTATTTTGAATGTTTCCATACGATATGCTTTCATTTCGAATGGAATCCCGACCTCGAAGAAACACAGAAAAAATGCAAGAGATGCCAGCTTCGAAATCAGCTTCCGTTCGTGGCTTATTGGCTTGACACGGCAAAGAAATGCGCGCCCATTCCTTCCCTTACTTTGACCTTGCGATTCCAAATCAACTCGATCATTTTCTTCGCTCAATGAGCCTCAGTTTTTTCGAAACTGTCCGCGCACAAGTCGGACTTCAACTTTCGTAGTTTTCTGATCAAACCGGCTGGCGCTTGGCCGCCGCCGTCGGCACTGGCTGCCGGTGATGCGCTCGCTGCCGGAGATAAATAATCACCAGGCCGGTCGTAATCAAAACCACGCTGATGATCTGCGCCATGGTCATCCACCCGAACAAAATTTTCGGTGTGGTACGCCAAAACTCGGTGATAAAGCGTCCGATGCCGACGGCGATAAAATACATGCCGAACATGGTGCCAGGCACGAAGTCCCATTTGCGCAAGCTCCAAAGAATACCAAAAAAAGTCAATAGAATCGCAATATCATAAATCGGTGTGGGATGCACGCGTTCGGTCGTGGGCACAACCCCGTTGGGAAAGGACATGGCCCACGGGACGTCGGAGGGCGGGCCGTAATCGCCATCGGCTGCGAGCAAACATCCCATGCGGCCGAATGCCTGGCCGAGCAACAATAATATGGAAACGATATCGGCTACTTTCCAGAACGGTATCTTGTAATGATGGATCGTCCACGCCACGGCCGCGACGCCGCCGAACAAGCCACCATACCAAACCAGGCCCGCACCACTGAAGATCATCGACCATGGATCGCGCAGGAACCCCTGCCAATGCTCGATGATGTAATACAGCCGTGCGCCGACAAAGCCGCCGATAATCGCCGCAACGGCTATCGTGCTGGCAAAATCGGGATCAATTTTGATGCGCTGGAAGTCGCGGCGCATGATCAGGGTCGGAACGAGAAAGCCGAGCATGGCCATGACGCCGAAGCTGTGCAGGGTGAACGGGCCGATTTTGAAGAGGTCTGGATACATGATCAAACGCAAGTCTTTCGAGGTTGTAAGTGCTGCGCCAAAGAAGGCGCTCTATTTAGTTATCAAAGATGTTGCGAAAGCTTTGAATTGATGTGAGATGCCAACGTAAGAATTTCACGTTTTGCAAGTCTGCAGTCTTCGGATGTGATGCAAGGGAACATATGTGAAAAAAGATTGCGCACTCTTTTGATTGATTCCATGTGCCCAAGAAAAAACTCCATTGTCGGAAACAATTCCGGAATGCAGTCCGACTGATACTTTTTTACTATCTCTTCGAGATGTCCTAAAGTTAGGAGATGAATAGGCAAAATAACAACACGGGAAGACGAGCCAATCCACGGCATTGCATCTCGTCTTTTTTGTTGCTCTTCTGCGTATTCGAACACCCTCGGAAGCCGTGTTTTGAGAGATACATTCCACCAATCCGTGCCGTAGCAAATGGTTTGGTGTTTGTGAATAGCTAATCTCAAACCGTTTTCAAATTGAAAGAGGGAAGCAAAAATGATGTTACCAAACTTCACGGCTTCAAGATATTCTCGAGGGATTTGTATAATTCTACGAATACTATACTTTCTGTTTTTTGCCATATGCACGCTTCTTTCGCTGTTGACGGGCATCGCGAACGGATTGTAACGCGCAAGCGCAAATAGCGGCTATCTCTTTATCCAATAGGCCAAATCGATCCAGAATTTCTACTTTTCGGACCAAACTGGCTTCCGCCTCATTGGCGATACACAAATAGCCCAACATCAATCGAATAGCTGAATCTTCATTGTTTATTCTCTCTTCTTTCATTTTCTTCTCCTCGGGCCTTTTGTTTTCTTAAGTGTAGATCGCAGCGTTCGGACTGTGGCGGCAGTGGTATCACAAATTGTAGCAATCTCAGCGTTACCATATCCAAGCCGATCGAGAACCGCAACTCGGTCCTCAAGTCTCTGCAGTTCTTTGACAGCGATATAACCAAAAATCAAAGAAAGGCTCGGGAGGGCGTGTTCTTGAATGATTTGATTCTTTGCCATATTAACCTCTTTTGATCTTTTTATTTTGAATTTGATTGACCCGGCTTCGCCCATGGCAAAGCAGACGGTGGTGAAGGCAAAGGCCTCGAAGCAGACGAGCTATTTTTGCGATAGCCGTATTCCTCCTCGAGCAACGCGATCGTATGCGGCACTTCATGCACTTGCAGCAAGTCATAAATTTTCGCGCGCACTTCGGAAGAGCCCCTGGCCATTTCGCAGTCGCAGACTTCGAGGCCGTCCGTACAGGTGCCGCAGGGACAAATAAATTCCGCAGCGACTCGATACACCGCGGGATACTGCGCCGCCAAGGCCTCGCCGCGTAAGGTGCCGTCGAAATGGCTATGCGCATGTGAAGATGGCTCTGGTGGGCGCATCCATTGCATGGCTACGGCCCCCAAAAACATGCCGCCCGCGATGACGGCAATCAACAACGGCCAGCGCGGGCGCGTGACAGTGCTTTCTTGGTTGCGTATGCGCGGCGCGACAGGCTTGCCGCAGTAGTGACAAAATTGCGCGCGGCGCTGCACGGCGTGGCCGCAAGCTTGGCATTTCATTCCATATTCTTTCTGTTCATCGCTTCACACGCTCAAGCACAAGAATGGTAAGAAAGAATCGCTTGAAATGCAATGCCATCTTCATTTATGCCGGCACGGCCATCCGCATAATCGCTGCGCTGGAGCAACAATTCAATGAAAACTCCGCCGAGCTGCGCACCGGGGCGGGCACGTCGTCGCGCGAGATGCGCTCGAAGCCCGCGCGTTCGGCCATCTCGGCGATGGTATTCGTCAGCAAGTAAAACGTGGTTACGCCTTGCCTTCGCGCGCGGCCGAGCAGCTCCTGCCATAGGCTTCGGCCGATACCGCGGCCGCGCCAGGCCGGTGCCACGACATAGGAGCGCAGCAAAGCGTTTGCTCCGTAGCGTTCAAAAGCAAAGACACCAATCACATGTCTGTTGTGTTCCGCCAGCAGTGTATTGGGCAGGGCCTGCCACAAGCCATTATCGGGGAGATTGTTCTCCGCCAGCAACTGCGCGATCGCGGCGAAATCACTTTCGCGTGCGGATCGCAAATCGATTCTGATCTCTTCATCGGGGAGCGGCTTGCGGCCTACTACTTTGACACTGGCGATTTTGACACGCTCCAGAACCGCCGGATCTCCGGCCACGACGCCGCCGTATTGCCGGCTCAAGTTGTCATCGCCTTCGACAAAACCCTTGATCATCTCCGGCGTGTAATCCAAGCGTGCGTCAATGCGCACGTCAACCAATCCGGCTTGTGCCAGACCGCGCAAATATTCGTTGGTTGTAATCGCGCCGCCGACGCAGCCGCAATATGAGCCGGCGTCATTGCGGAATGCTGCGGGCAATTCCTCCGCCACGATGTCGCTGATCGAAATGTGTCCGCCCGGCTTGAGCACCCGCAGGATTTCCTGAAACACGCGCGGCTTATCGGGCGAAAGATTGATCACGCAATTCGAGATCACCCAATCTACGCTATTGCTTTCCACCGGCATGTTTTCCGCCTCGCCCTGGCGGAACTCGACGTTGGTGTATCCGCCTTTCTCAACGTTGCGGCGCGCGGCCTCCAGCATGGCCGGGGTCATATCGAGACCGATGACGCGACCCGTGGGTCCGACCTTTTGCGCGGCGATGAAGCAATCGATGCCTGCGCCCGAACCCAGGTCCAGAACCGTCTGGCCGGATTGCACCTGCGCGAATGCCAGCGGATCGCCGCAGCCGAAGCTTTTTTCCGCGGCTTCCGGCGGAACCGCCGCGAGCGTTTGCGCATCATATCCCGCCAGGTCCGGAATGGAAGCGGCGGCACTGGCGCTTTTCGTGCAACAGCCCTTTTGCTCCCGCTGCACCGCGTTGCCGTAGTATTCTTTCACCAGCTTTTTGATTTCCCGGGAATCGTTGGGGCTCGCGCTTGCCGGGCTGGAGCCGCCGCAACATCCGCTGCTTGCCACCGTCAATATATTGCCGGAAACGGCTGGACTACTCATGAACTGCTCCTTTCTTTGTTGATTTACGACTGACGATTTACGAATGACTTATCGTTACTATTCAGCTCCTATTTCTTGTAAGCGGATTGAACGGATAAAGCGGATTTCTAAAACTTGTTTTGCAGAATCACTATCCGTTCAATCCGCTCCATCCGCTTACTCTTCTTTTTTGAGCTGAATAGTCACGACTTTCAACATCTGAAATCGCAAATCGTAACTCGTCATCTATTTCAAACATGCTCTTATGCATAGAGATTTTGACCTTATTTCACCTTGGTCTGCAATTGTACCTTACGAGGCATACAGCAAGTCACCATCCAGTCCTGCATAGCCGCGGAAAGAAGCTCCAATGCTGCCAGAATGTGCTCGCGCTCTTCCGGAGCAATACGCTCCAAAATCTGGCGCTGGCTCGCTTGCAGGCTCGCGACGATCTCCTCATGCAGCTTTTTACCCGCGGGCGTCAAGCTCACCAGGATTTCTCGGCGATCTTCCGCACTCAAGCGGCGCTGTGCCAGGCCGCGCTCGACCAGTGGATCAATGGTGCGCGTAGCTGTGCTTTTGTCCAAATACAACTTGCCGGCGAGCTGGATCATGGTCATTTCGCCACTTTCGCCTAGGGCATCAAGCGCATAACATTGCGAAACCGTAATCCCGCAGCAGGTAATTTCGTTGCGGTCGCGCATTTGATAGCGGCGCAACAGCTCCTTGGTGAGCCGCTGCATGCGCTCCGCTTGCGTTCGTAGGTTCTGGTTTTTTTCCATCATTTAATTGTATTGCACAATAGTTGTAAATTACAACCAAATATACAAAATGCTGACACACGTTGTCAAGTTATTTTTTGAAAAGTTCATAGAATCGAGGCATGCAGTGCCCGAGAATTCCCTTGCCTTTGCGCGGCGGTTTCTATACTTTGCCGCCGTTTTACTTGAATAGGCCGTAGTCGCTTTTACACATTTCCCGGGATACATTTCAATCCGTACCAACTACGCCAGGTGACGGTCAAACTCGAAACAGCAGCCACTGCCGGTCGCTTCCCTGTGGACACGACTGACAGTGCCGCTTTACATCTTGTAAATCTTGTTAATCCTGTCTGGAACCTCTCTGGATTCTATGCTGAGTTTAACTCACTAAGCGTATGAACATGACCACACTTCCCATTCTGGAGGCAGTCAAGGAGTCTCCTTCGCCTTCCGCCGAGCAGCCGAATGCCGGCTCTCCATGGAATTTTGGATTTGGCAAAGAAGTCTCTTTTCGCCAGTTGCTGAGAGCTCTTACTCTCAAACGTATTTGGAACGTCGCACAGGCCTCGATCTCGTTTCTGTTTTCGGCAATAACCAAAAGGCACAAGGTGTGGGGTGTGCCGCCGGTGTTGACCATCGAACCGACAAATATTTGTAATCTGCGCTGCCCGCTCTGTGTCACCGGCAACGGCTCCATGGAACGCCCTTACGGCCGCATGGATTTTGAAACCTACAAAAGCTTGATCGATGAAATCGGCGAGCGGGTGCTCTATCTCGTCTTCTTCAATCAAGGAGAGCCGTATTTGCACCGGCAGTTCAACGACTTTGTGGCCTTTGCCAAGCAGCGCGGCATCTATGTGACCACCAGCACCAATGCCCACTACTTCGATGCTGAAAACGCCGAGGCGGTCGTGCGCAGCGGCATCGACACGCTGATTGTCTCGGTCGATGGCGCGACCCAGGAAACGTATGCCCATTATCGCGCCGGCGGTTCGCTCGAAAAAGTCAAGGACGGTATTCGCAATTTGGCCGCGGCCAAAAAGCGTCTGCGCCGCAAAACGCCTTTCATTTACATGCAGTTTCTGGTGATGCGGCACAACGAGCATGAAATCCAGGCCATGGCGCGGCTTGCTCGCGAGCTGGAAGTGGACAGGCTCCTCAAGAAAAACATTCAGGTAGAGACTTTTGAAGAAGCGCAGGAATGGCTCCCACGCGGCGAGCGTTATCGTCGCTATCATCTCAGGGAGAATGATTTTGTCGTGAAACGAGGGGGCCGGGGCGTGTGCATGAGGCCTTGGCTCACCACGATGGTGAATTGGGACGGAACGGTCGTGCCGTGCTGCTTCGACAAAAACGGCCATCATACAACCGGCGCGCTGCACGACACCAGCTTCACCACGATCTGGAATGCCAAAACCTACTCACAATTCCGCCAAAACATGTTGACCCGCCGTGAAACGATCGATATCTGCAAGAATTGCAATCAAGGGATCGGCCTTTTTATCTGACGCGCGCGTATTGTATGGCTTCAAGCTGACGCTGACGCTTGCGTTTGTCGTTTGGCTGTGGGATTATTTACGCGCCCAGGAGCCGGCGAGTGCGTGGCGTCATTTGCATCCGGGCTGGCTGGCGCTTGCCGTCGTGTTGCTGCCGTTGAATATTGGCCTGCAATTTTTAAAATGGCATGCCTTATTGCGTCTGGCGCAGCCCCATTGTCCGGTGCAGGTATCACTTTATTCACTTTTTGCCGGTTTTCCGTTGGGCTTGCTCACGCCCGGCCGCTGGGGCGAGCTGGGGCGTGCGCTGTATGTGCCGCAGCTTCCCAAAGACGAGGTCTTCTTCTTGTCGGCGATGGACAAAATTCACGCCTTGCTCGTCAATGCTTGGGTTGGAAGCCTGGCGCTGGTTTATCTCATGAACAAGAATGTGCTATCCGGAAGATGGCGGTGGCTGGCATGGGTTGCCGCAGCTGTGTTTTTGATTCTGAACATGACGCTTCTTCTGCCGTCGCTGTTTTGCCGCTGGCGAAATTTACTGCGCCGCTTCCCCCTGAAAAAAGACCGAGCTGGCACGGACGAGTGGCAGGTGGCGGCGCCGCGGTTGATCGCCATTTATTTGTTTTCATTTTTGTTCGTGGTGACTTATTGCCTGCAAATGGCTGTTCTGGTACGCGGTTTCTGTGCCGTCGATTTTACGCCGGCTTTGGCCAGCGCGGCGGCTGTATTCTTTCTCAAAAACGCACTGCCGTTCACCATTGGAGAGCTCGGCGTGCGCGAAGGCATGGCCGTTTTTTTCTTCGCCGCCTTGAACGTTCCGGCGCCGGCTGCGCTTCATGCCAGCTTAGCGCTGTTCGTCTTTAACCTGGTGCTGCCGGCGCTCGCAGGGTTGCTGTGGATATGGATTCGGAAAAGTGAAGACCAGAGATGCTGCTGAAGAACATTGGGCGCTTGGTGGCTTCATTTTGCGACTCTGCGTCTTTGCGTGCGCTATTGTTTATTTCTCCTCGCGTGTCCGGCACATGGTGTGCGATGCTATTTTTGTTGATCGCACCTGCGTCCTCATTGCAGGCGCAAACTGCGGACGTGCCATTGCAGCATGGCGTGTATTTCCTGCTGGAGAGACTCGCCGTCATGCTGCCGCACCGCGCTCTCGACCTGCACGTGATTCCCGTCAAGCGGGCCCAGGTTTTGCAAATTCTACAGGAAGTGGAAGCCTTGCCGCTTTCAAAAGCGGACGCTGCACTGGTGCGGCAATATCTTGCAGAATTTACCGATCCGCCGTTGGGCGCAAGAGCGCACCCGGGTGCGGAGCGTCACGTGCTGCGTTACGAAGAAGGCGAGGCACAAATCTTCGCCGACCTCTATGGTCTCCAGCATTTTGAGTTTCAGCGCGGGCAAAGCGACAGCAACGAGACGAATATTTCCCGCACGCGTGTGGGCGGCCGTTTGCGTGCGCAATTGCCGCCGCGCTTGCTGGTGGCCGTGGATTTCAGCAACGCACTCGAGCGCGGCACGGCGGACTCCTCGGAAACCTTCGTTCCCGGCAGCGGCGCGCCGGTCACGCTTTCAGGCAGCTCGGCGTTTCGCGAAACCGCCATTGCCTACGCCCGTTTGGATTTGCGTTGGTTCGAATTAGAAGCCGGCCGCAACCTGTTTTCCTGGAATCTCAGCCCACTCACGCAGCTCGCGGTGTCGCGCCTCAATCAACCGTTCAATCTCGTTCGCCTGGATGCGCGCTGGCGCAAGTTTCGGTTTATTTTTGCACATGCCGAGGTGCGCGCGGAGCAGCAGAAGTTTCTCGCCGCGCACCGGTTGGAAATTCAGCCGCTGCGCAATTTCTTGTTCGGCATTGGCGAAACGGTGATTTACGGCAATCGCTCCGCCGAGTTTGCGTATCTCAATCCCTTCATGCTTTATCACGCCGCCGAACACCTGCTCGGCGACAAAGACAACAACGTGCTTACGCTGGACTTTTCGTATTTCCCCTTGCCGCGCGCGAAATTTTATGGCGAGATTTTCGTCGACGATTTGAGCCTGGAATATCCGCTCGGCACTTATTATGGTAACAAGCTCGCATATCTTGCCGGCGTATTTTGGTATCAACCATTCGGCTGGCAAACGGCGGACGCGAGACTGGAATACAGCCGCATCGATCCCTACGTGTACACGCATGAAAAACCGGAAAACGTCTACGAGCAGGACGGCGAAGGCCTGGGTGCGCGCTTCGGGCCGAATGCCGATCGCGTGCTGTTGCATCTGGGCTGGCAACCGCATCGTGACCTCCGTCTCGCCGCGCAATTCCGCTATCTACGCAAAGGCGTGGGTGATATTTTCACCCCGCATCAAGAGAGCGACGGGCTTTCCAAGGGATTTCTACAAGGCACGATCATCAAGACCAGCAGTGTTCATTTCGAAATAGAAGATCAATTGTGGCGCGACATTTATGTCGCGCTGGCATTCGACTGGGACCATCAAACCAATGCAAACTTTGTTTCCGGCGCAAAAAACGATCTCCGCCTTGCCATGTTTGCGCTCCGCGCCGATTTTTGAGTGCGCGCCCGTAGTAGACCCTTCAGGGTCAAAACGCCCAGCACCAAGCTTGAATGGCAAATCGCCCAACGTGGGCAAGCCGCCATCAAAGCGAAAAGGCACAATTCCGCAAGGGCAGGATACAGAGCAAATTTCAACCAGAGTTTTTCTTTGCGATCCTTTGCGATGCTCTGCGTGATGACTCCTTTTGCCGGGCATACCGTTGGCGATGCGCGTGATCTCGTCATTCATCAGACGCTTACTGAAGTGAACAAAACACCGAGTCGCTTGTCTGCCAGGCGCAGTTAAGGTAAAGTCGGTTCGTTGTGCATGGGTTTTATGTCTCACGCAAAGACTACGCAGAGATTGCGCAAAGATTTTTATAGGGATCCCTTGGCACGTTGTTCTGTTTCTGCGCCAGCACGACGTTACAGTGCAACCCACCTCGCTTGATCTGCGTACAATAAGGCGTCATTTTGGAGGTCATTCTATGGACACAAAAATCCTGCAACGCTTCCGCGAAAACCTGCAGCGCCAGCAGCAGAATCTGGCGGACTGGCTGCAACGCACGCCTCCCGCCAAAAAACAAATTCATCTCGGCCCCTCCGATGAAAAGGCCGTGCAGGCTCATTTGCAAACGCTCGAGGTCGCGCTGGCGAAAGCCAAGGACAAGACGCTAGGGCTTTGTGAAGTCTGTCACGATTACGTCGAAACCGACCGGCTGGAAATGGATTTCACGGCCTGTGTCTGCATCGACCATTATTCCGACGAACAAAAACGACAGCTCGAAGCCGAGTTGCAGCTTTCGCACAAAGTGCAAAAAGCCTTGCTGCCGCAACAACTGCCCTCGGTTCCTGGCCTGCGCCTCGCGGCTTTCATTCAGCCGGCGCAAGTGGTGGGCGGAGACTATTTTGATTTCTTTCGCTTCCGCGACGGCGCGCACGGCTGGGCCATCGCCGACGTCATGGGAAAGGGTTTGCCTGCCAGCATGTTGATGGCCAGCCTGCAGGCGGCCTTGCGCATATTGGTGCCGGAGCACGAATCGCCGGCGGAAGTGGTGCGGCGCTTAAATGCATTGTTTTGTCACAACGTTCATTTGATCAAATTCGTCACGCTGTTTTTGGTACGTTATGATCCCCAAACGCGCGTGCTGGAATACTGTAACGCCGGACATCATCCGCCCCTGTTGTTGCGGCGCAACCATGACTTAAAATGGCTCCAGCCCACCGGCGCCGCTATTGGTTTGACCGAGAATTTTAAATTTGAAATGAATGCGGTGCAGTTGGATGCCGGCGACGTGTTGTTGTTTTATACAGACGGCGTCACAGAAGCCCGGAACGTCGCTGAAGAGGAATTTGGCGAAGAGCGCCTGGCCGAGCTCGTCAAAGGGCATGCCGATGAGACACCACAGGGATTGCTGGAAGCCCTGCGCCTGGCTCTGCACCAATTCGCCGGAGCCGCGCCTCATGACGATATCACTATTGTGACCGGTAAAGTTGCGGCTTCCGCATGATCTTCCCGGTGGTGCTGGCGCTCCTGTGTGTTACCTACGTGTGCGGGCTGCAGTGGCTGGCCCGCGGTTTGGCGTGTGAGCGGCGCGCCAGTCTATCCCTCCGCGCAAACCGCGGCACGAACGATTTTCCCACCGTCACGATCGTCGTCTGCGCTCGCAATGAAGAAAAAAATCTGCTTGATTTATTGCCCGCGCTTGCCCGCCAAAATTATCCCGCCGAGAAGCTTGAAATTGTCCTGGTCGACGATCGTTCCAGCGACCGGACGGAACAATTGCTGCGCGCCTTTGCAGCGCAACATGCACATGTGCATTATTTTCGAGTCGACAACCAGGTCGCCGGTTTCGCGCCGAAAAAACGCGCACTGGATTTGGCGTTGCGGCATACGGCCAGCGAAATCATTCTATTGACCGACGCCGACGGCATTCCCGGAGAGAATTGGGCGGCGGAAATGGCGGCGCGGTTTCAACCCGGCGTCGCCATGGTGTGTGGTTATTCGCCTTACTACCCGCGCGATGGTCTGGCGCAAGAAATTTTGGCGCTGGAATATTTTTCGCATGCCGCTATTGCAGCAGGCAGCATCGGCGCGGGAAGACCGCTGACGTGCACGGGCAGCAATTTGGGATATCGCCGTGACGCATTTTTTTCGGTGGAAGGATTCGAGGGCATCTCGCATTGGATTTCCGGCGATGATGATTTGCTCCTCCACAAGATGCACGAGCGGCGTGCGGGCAAAATCGCTTATGTTGCGCATCCCGTAACGCATGTGCCGGTGAAGCCGCCGGCCTCGTGGCACGATCTGCAAGCGCAGCGCACGCGCTATGCCTCCAAGGGCAGGTTCTACGAACCGAAAATAACACTGGCGTTGATTGCGGTTTATTTTTTAAATCTTCTGCTTTGTCTTGGCACATTGGCAAGCCTGCTGGGCCAGTTCAGGATTTTTGGCTTCACCTTATTTTGCGCCACATGCAAAGCGGTTTTTGAATACGCTTATCTGTTCCAGGCAGCGGGTTGGTTTCAAGAAAGGGAATTACTGCGCTATTTTTCGCTGGCGGCAATCTTGCATCCATTTTATATCGTTTATTTTGCAACACGCGCGCAGTTCGCAATGTTTGCCTGGCGAGGGGACCGATTCACGGCACGCACCAATACGGCGTGAATTGGGATTATTTCGGGGCAAGGCAACATGATGGCAGGAAGTGTCAATCATCCGGTTGGGATGTGGCTATGATGGCTTTCAATTTCTTATTAAAATCTTTGAACTCCCAACCTGTTTACTATAGTTGTTGGATTATTATTCTTTTGCTATAGAATAAAATTCTGAAATTTACGCCCACGGAAATAGAACTCCCACGGAAGTAAAATTTTTTCCGTGGGAGTTCCATTTCCGTGGGCGTGAGCTTTGCTGCTCAAAGAGCTTCACTTTTCAGCTGGACTGAAAAGGGGCATAAATTCTTATAAGCAAATACAGTTTAGAGCCTTCGATTGGATGAATGATAATCTTCCAATTTATACTCCTTCCACGGCTAAGTTCTATGTCTTAAGAAGACCAGACGAATTGAATCCCAGAGCTGGCGGATATCTCTAAGACTTTTTTCCTGTTGAAGGAACATTGAAACCACGGTATTAGTTAGTCTACAATGTCGTCAAACATCTGCAGTTAAAGAACAGGTCACCGAAGAGAATATAATGTACCTCCATGTCTGATTTGATGATTATTCTGCTACCCGGCTTAGATGGAACGGGCCTTCTATTTGGCCCATTTCTTGAGCTTTTGCCTCCCTATTTAAATGTCCTCACCATACCTTATCCCTCCCATCTTTTAATGAATTATAGCGAGCTCAAAAACTACGTCATCGAAAGAATACCTGCCAACAAAAGTTTCGTTTTACTGGCAGAATCCTTTGCAGGACCCCTGGCTCTTGAAATAGCTGCTGCAAAAGCTGAATTCGTGCAGGCCCTAGTTCTTGTTGCAACCTTTGTTGAAAATCCCCTATCTTATTTAGGCAAATGGACACGCCATCTCGCGTGGATCCCATTGTTTAAATTCCCAATGCCGCGCAACCTCATTCGGAGATATTTGCTGGGAAAAGATGCTTCGGGGGATCAAGTCGAGCATGTTCTTCATGCTCTTCGAATGGTGAAACCAAAGGTCTTTAACTATCGCGTTCATTTGGTGTTGCATACGAATGCAAAAGAAGCATTATGCAAATGCTCGATGCCTATCCTTTATCTGTTTGGAGCAAAGGATAAATTGGTTACTAAAAGATCGCTCGACGTTATTCTCAGTTTGCGTTCTGATATAGAATGTATTTTGTTTGATGCACCCCATTTGATATTGCAAAAGGACCCTGTGATGGCACGTGAAATTATTGATAGCTTTCTTCGAAAACATGAATATGGACTTGGGAAGAGCAAATGAGGATAGGATGGTTTTTGATTTGTTATTAAAATCTTTGAATTCCAATTTTGTTTACTACGGTTGTTGGATTCTCGTTCTTTTGCTTCTAATAATCTTGTCCTTGCGTCACTATGCACATGATGCATCAATGATATTGATTTGGATCAATTCCTTCACAGCTTTTTTATATTTGCCTGCTTACCCGATTTTAGTGTATGCTTTTGTAAAACGGTATTGGATCTTAACAGGTTTTGTACAACGTGGCCAAACTTTCAGTTTTTTCCACCTATTTTGAGAATTGATCACATTTTTTTGTCACATCATCTTTCTTGCCAACAAATCGTTACTGGTACCGGTTTGGGATCAGATCATCGCCCTTTGATTGCTACACTGTGCTTTAAACAATAGCCTTTAGCGAAAAACAAAAACTTAGTGCACCCCCTTTTGTTGGTCGGATAAGTGCTATGCCGTGTTTTTATTCACCAGGCGGGTAAGCACTACATGCTGGCAGGCGTGCCGTGGAGTTGGGTTCAATCTGCACCGCCCGGCGAACGATGACACCCGGCTGTACGACGGCAGCAACTAAGGCGCGGGCACGGTGCTGGCCATCGGTAAGTCCACCGGCAGTCTCAAACGGCGGACGATCATCAAGTTCACTCTACCACCCTCTCCCAATGGCGCCACCGGTGCTGAACGCGCAAATGAAACGGTGGTATTCAAGCAACAGCGCATGGGCGTCAGCCCAAGGGTTTGGGTACTATAAGCCCCTAACCCGAACGAGTCGGAAACCCAAAATTCAAAGCACAAAATCCAAAAGTAGTCTTGGATTTTGTGCTTTGGACGTTGAATTTCTTTGCAAAAAAAGCACAGATTTCACTTTTAAGGGACTAACTAAGGGGCGAAATGGAAGGCTCGGGATCGTCAATTGGTTTCTTCACACCTTCTTTCGCCCTTGCAGGGCTAGAAAAACGTTGTGGTTCGCGTTTACCCAGGGCGTTGCCCTGGGCTTGGCCTATTTTGCCCCTTCGGGGCATGTGATCCATCCCTGCAGCTGCGTTAGCGTAAGAATAGTCAGGTTTGCGCAAAGAACGCAAAGATTTTTCCAACAGATTGAAAAACCCAACTGACAAAATCTTCCATCAGTTGTTTTTTTCAATCCGTTGGAAATTCTTTATGCTTTTGGGTTGCGTGCCCAAAGGCCCTTCGGGTGAGCTGGGGTGAGCTACAAGCCACGCGCGACATCCGGCTGACCGGCTGAATTGGTCCTCGCAGTACGGCGCGATCAACGGCACGGACGCCAAAGCGGCCTTTGAGAGCACGATGTTGTTCAAATCGACTGATCCTGTTTCGGTGTGGAAGGCCTGGAATTCATCTACGCTGACCCAAAAGTGGATAAACACTCCAGCCAGCAACTACGGCGTGATTTTGTGGGCGAGCAACGAGCACACCGACGGCCAAGCACTGCAGTTCAATTCTTCCGAAGCCGCGTCGAACAAGCCCTACTTGGAAGTCATCTATTCGAGCCAAGCCAAGACGGTTTACTTTCTGAAAAAACTTCTGTCGACTTGGGCGGCGTGCCACGTGTGCTGAAGATTGACACCCTCAAGTCCGGCATTCTGGACGCCAATCTTTTCGAGCCCATCGTCCAGCCGCTCTGCGCTACCTTTGCCCGGCATTATGGCTGCGCGGTACTTTTCCTCTTGCGTTTCAGAGTCAATTTATTAGATTTGCACTAATTTCGTGAGTATGGATTTCTTGTTGACTCACATTGGGCGACTCCCTCTTCTGAGATTTCACGCTACTCCCTCTTCAAGGTCTCATTATCAGCTGTAATGATGCGGTCATTCTAAAGCCGCGGGGCGATGATGAAGCTTTTGAATTCCTTTGTTAATCTGCGATTCATTTGGCTTTCTCTCCTTGTTTTGGGTAGACCATCTCCTGCCGATCAGAATCTCTACATCAGTGAAAACTACCCTCTTAATCTTGTTACCCTCATGAGCAGAATCGCTATGAACACGGAAGGAGCTTATTATGATTAACATCGACAAGCTGGCCAAGATCGCCAGTAAAGAACTGAAAACCGGTGAAGAATTTAAAGCATCAGCCGCCGGTAGGATTGTCTCTCATGACGCTGGCGACGAATTCGTCGATTGCTTTATCGGCGCTACGGAACATCGCATCATCGTTCTCATCAAGTCGTTGTTCTGCGTCAAGCAATTGACTGATTTTGCGTTTACGCAAGCGACAGAATTTTCATTTAAGGAAAATGAGAACCGTTTTTATTTTACTGCCGCCAACGAACACTTTGTTCTCGGAGACGTTCTGAGAATACCCAATCCAAAAGAATTGTCCGGCTTCATCAAAGGCAAAAAGACGCCGGATAAAGTTACTTTCGAGGCAACTAGTTTAACCGTGCCCGCAAAGAAGTAAAACTTTTGTTCAATTCTTCGAGAGTCAGAGCAATTTCCGTATGAATAAAATGAATTGGGCATCTGGCTAATCGCTTTTATGCGTTTTATAACGACGCTAAATCGACGCTGACCTTTGAAATTCACCAAGGAAAACAGCAGCTTCCACCGCATACTGTCGATAGAGATAGCCGACGACCTGGCAAGGCCGGCAAAAGCCATTTAAAAACGCATTTCGGGAGGCTGAGCTGTTTTGTTGACGCTCTTTGCGGACTTGATGATCGAGGTTGAGTTTGACGTGCAACCCGCGAGCCTGAAGGCTTTCGCCAACGCCCGCCTGATGATGAATCATGAGGCTAAAAGATGCAAGCCAACTAAAGTTGGCGACCACCTATGGATTATCAGTCATCTTTAGATGACTTCCACCTCGTAGCCTGATGTTTCAGCATCAGGCGCAGATTTATTATAGTGAATGTCACGATTCCACTTATGATGTTCCCATTGTTGCGAATACAGTCAGAGTGAATCCATGAAGGGCATTTCCATTCTCTGCCGCATCATGCTTTGTTGGAGTTGGTGTCCAACAGTACTCGCCCAAAACGAAACACTGTTTCATTATCCTTTAAACGATGGCGACTTGTGGGAATATTGGGAGGGGCCGCGCTTTTTTATTTATGAACAAAGAAAAGTGATTGGGGATTCTTTGCTTCCCAATGGCAAACTTTACAAGACCATTGAGATTCAAGGAAACTTGCAAAGTAGGGCCCTAAAATTTCAACGTCTCGAAGAGCACAGCGTTTTTGAGTACGCGCCACGTTTTGTTCCACCTGACTCAATTGCTCACGATGAAGTATTGCTATTCGAGCTTGAAGTGCACGTGTCACATACCTGGCCTTATCAAGGTTATGGATATCAAGGCTTTCTATCTGACTCAGGCTTTTACCAAGTCAACGAAATTGGATTCATGAATTTCGGAAATCATGCTTGGCACAAGATGGGAGTCGGGAGTTATACTCTTCCGAATTATGGGCTTTGGTTTAATCCGGATGCTGTACTGCTTGACAGTATTGGCCTTTATGGAGATACCTATGAAGGCGGGTACTTTGAACTACGCGGCGCCATAATCAATGGGCGACAATTCGGTACTATCACTGCGGTAAATGAACGAGATGACTCAGATCAAGCCTTCATTCCCACCTCTTTGGTATACTTTAGAAACTATCCTAATCCAGTTGTGTCGGAAGTCAAAATTGAGCTTATGTTGAGACATCCGGATAAGATACGAATCTCGATTGTTGATCTTCTTGGCAGGCAGATTTATGTGTTTCCCTTCGCTGATTTCAGTGTTGGAGTTCACTCTTTACATTGGAACGCAAAAGATTTCCTAACTGCAAAACTAGCGCCAGTTGGGACATACTTCTTAGTGCTGACTAACAATGCATCACAACATCTTACCCGTAAATTCATGATAGTGAAATAGACAGGATTGAGTTGAGGCTTTAACTGATGTATAGCACATGGAGGTTACATGAAACGGCTTTCGCATGCCGCATTTTTTTTATTTTGTCTTTTACATGTTGTTTGGAATGGCTTTCAGCGAACAGAATATGGGCAAACATACAACCATTCTGTGGTAATGTATCATCGTCTTTGCAACCTCCCTACATTCCAACAACAGGTACGTTTCGTATACTGATTGTTTTCGTTCAATTCCAAGATGATAATTTTGATAGCCCACCATCTTGCATTTCGGATGCTACGAATGGCTGGCCGAGCAGTCTCCATGCTATTCCTAATTGGGCTACAGGAGCAAAATTGGTCCATTCTCAGGCGACGCCGCCCTATACTTCGGGTGGCATGAGTGGCTATTACTATGTTATGTCCAACGACGCTTTTCACCTTAGGGGAGTATCGTTCGGGATGTAAAGACCATTCTAGGCGGTTTCCCGGGATCGGGAACTACACAAAATAACGTTTATACCCTCACTTATTTCCGCGAAATAGTCAGCCACGAAGTCGGTCATTATCAATTTGGAGGTGATCATTTTGAGTATATCGGAGAATTTGGCATTGGAGACTTTAACATTGGCGCTCTGGCAATGTGCGGCTTTGAGCGTCTCCTGCTCCAATGGATTAATCCCACCGTTATTTCAACGAATACCTCCGTAACTATAACCGACGCTATTACAACATCGAGCTACTATCGTATCAACATAACTGGAAGTGACGAGTATTTTCTTCTTGAAAACCGGCAAAAACTGAGTGTCTACAAAAAAGGTGACCTTTGGCTGCAAAACGATTTGCCTGGCACTGGTCTTATGATCGCTCACATCCGGCCGAGTACAGCTTTAAAAAGAGATCGAATACATTGGGAACCAGCAGATAATAGCTTCTTGGTTACTGACAACCAACTGATTCATACAAACCCGGCAACAAGATTCAATTCACACCTTGGACAAGACCCAATTCCGACCGTTCCAATGGAAATAATACAGGAATTGCAGTGACAAACATCGGCCAGAATGGCAACAATATTACCGCAAGCATTGTTCTCAACTTTAATGCCGGAACTCTAACCGAAGATTCCTGGTGGGAAGTTTCAGAATCCATCGGCGGCAACGTAACACTCAATTCCGGCAAAACGCTCACAGTCATGCCGGGCACCACGGCTTCGTTTGCTTCCGGCGCGATTTTGATCGTTAATGGCAATCTTCAAGCCGTAGGCACCGGCACTATCATTGTTCGTGATAATGATATTTCTAATAGCAGCGCCAACGCCGGCATTCTGGTCTCGAGCTCGACTGTGCAGATTTACAAAAACTACATTCACAACTGCCAATACGGCGTTCGCTTGCAGACCGGATCTTCCGCTGACATTCACGACAATGATCTTTATGCCAACGAGTTCGGCCTATTTCTGGAACAAAGCCAGTCCAGCAATCTCAAGTGGAATAATTTCGGCTATACCGCCGGCAGTCCGAGCTACAACACCGCCATCGGCATGATCATATATTATTTGACATCCGGCAACAATTTTATGGCGCAAAAATGGAACAACTTTTTTGAATTCGATCTGCCTGATTTCGACAAAGCGGCTCCGGAGAAAATCAATATCGTTTATGCCGTGCTGGCTTTTGAAGTGGATGTGCTCGCGACGGACGCCGGTGCGCTCAGCATGCTCGAGGCCTTGATCTCCGCCCCAAACAAAAGCTCGCCGCAGGCAGATCTCGCCTATAACACGTATCCCGTTACGGCGAGAATTCGCCGTCAGAAAACGGGGATTGAATTGGTGGAAGTCGATATCACACAAGCCATAGACCAGTGGGTGGCTCGCGGCGTGGCGAACAATGGCTTGTTGTTGGTGTCACGAAGAAATGCGGCGGAAAAAATTTTACGCCAGGGCAAAATCGCGCTCGGGGTGAATGCCATACCAGCGGTGACGATTTTTTATGCCCTAACGGATATATAGAGACGGTGTGAATGGGGATTATTTCGGGGCGAAGTATTTTGATGCGCCGATGGGAGGCTCTTATCAATTGATTCACATGATCCGAGATCATGTTGCCACTCAATCATCTTGCCCGAAGCTTCTTAATTGTTTTGCCCGTAATTGTTTTGCCTTCTCAAGAAACTTCTGAAGAGCACTACAGCCTCAAGTTCAGACGTTTGCATAAGAATCCGACACTGCCATTTTGCAACAATCACAGTGTGTGAAAACGCGATTATAGGGAGCCGGTTCGCGCATTATCTCAATATCTGTGTAATGCGTTTTCCGTTTACAACGCCGACAGCATTTTCCCATGCCAATATACCACGGTCCATTTCTGCCTCGTGCCCAGCGCTTGGGAAGATGCTTTCAGCATGACAGTCTCGCTGGTGGCGCTGCCCTGAGGTTGTAATAATAGTCACCGAGGCACTTACGATTTGTGCTCCTTCTTCATTGCTTTGCGTTTGAGCAGCTAAAACCAGGCCGCCATGAGTAGAATCACTGCTTTCTGCTCATGGCGTTCCATGATGGCCACCATCAAGAATCAAAACAGCTTGATCTTCTTCGCAATCTTCCGCAAGCTCCGCCCAAATTTCTTGGGTTGGATGACGATGTGGCGGCCTTCACCTTCGCCGGCCGAGAGCGTATCTATGCTGCCAAACTCTTTGAGAATGTTGTGCACGATGAAGCGCTCGTAATTGCTCATCGGCGGCAGCGCGATTTCCTCGCCGCGCTCGAGCGCCTCTTGCGCTTTGCTCTCCGCGAACTTCTTCAAGTTGGCGACTGGAAAAACCCAGAGCACGTGTTCCTCGCCGCGACGGTAGGTCTTGGTTTCGTACATCATCTTGCGGCGCTCGAAATGCTGATGAATTTGCTTGCGCTCGAACGGGTTGAGATTTTCCAGCGTGATCGGCTGGTGCGAAGCGCTCAACCTGGCTTCCGCCGCGTCGATCATTTCCTGAATGCGCGCGTCGACCTCTTGCGGCCCCTCCTCCTGAAACCTCGAAGGCGGCCTGCGTCCTCCGCGCCTGGGCCCGCCACCCTCATGACGGCCACGACCGCCGCGATCTGGCCGGCGCCGTGAATCGCCGGATGGCCCTGGCCGGTCGCGATGAAAATTTTTCGGCCGGTCCGTCTCGGCAAGGTCGCCCATGCTGCTCTCGGTATCGCCTGCATCATATTTTGAATCTGGGGAATAATCTTCCGCTCCTGCGGATGCATCTGGATTGTTCTGTTCCATCATTGGCCTCGCACCGCTTGAAGATGTTTAAGAAGGCGCCGCGATGTCCATGCGGTCATCGCCCGCCGGCTTTGAGTTTATTGATCAAGAGCGCCGGTGTTCCACCAAAATCACCGTTGCTCATAAAAAGCAAAATGTCGCCCGGCACAGCGTGCCGAAAGAGATAATCCGCCATCGCTTCCCCGGTTGGCGTTATTTCCGCAGTGATGCCGCGCGCCCGAATACCTTCCACAACTGCGGAGAGGGAAAGCCGTTCCGCTTCCGGCACCTTGTCGGGACGATACACCGGTGCCAGAACCACCCCTTGGGCCGCGCGAAAAGCCTGCAAATACTCCTGCTCAAAAACCTTGCGCTTGCTCGTGGCCGAGCGCGGCTCGAACATCGCCCACAGGCGCTGTTCTGGAAAACGCTGTTTGACCGCTGCGATCGTCTCGCGAATTGCCGTGGGGTGATGGGCAAAATCATCGAAGATCTTGACGCCGTTGTGATCATACAGCAATTGCAGACGCCGTCGCACGTTCTTGAAGTTCTGCAAAGCGCTTGCGGTTTTCTCGAAGGAAATGCCCAGCGCATGTGCCGCCGCCACGACCGCCACGCCATTTTTGACGTTGTGCTCGCCGTGCAAATGCACGAAAAAAGGGCCGAGCTTTTCCTGATTACGCAGCACCGAGAATTGCGTTCCATTCGCCTCCACGCGAATATCGTATGCGCGCCATTGCGCCTCTTCGCCCATGCCGAAGGTGATCACCTGCGCGAACGCGGCCGGGAGCATGCTGCGCACGGTGGGATCATCGCTGCACGCCACCAGGAAACCGCGCGCCGGAACGAGATTGATCAACCGGCGAAAAGAGATTTTCACTTCGGCGAAGCTGCCATAAATATCGGCGTGGTCGTACTCGACGTTGTTCAAAATAACGAGCTGGGGCAAATAATGCAGAAACTTTGGCCCCTTGTCGAAGAAGGCGGAATCGTACTCATCACCTTCGAGCACGAAATGCCGGCCTTCGCCCAGGCGAAAGCCTTGCCCGAAATTCTCCGGAATGCCACCGATGAAAAAGCTTGGATCCAAACCCGCGCTGTGCAAGGTCCAGGCGAGCAAGCTGCTGGTGGTGGTTTTGCCATGCGTGCCCGCGACGACGCAGGAATATTTGCCGCGGATGAAATAGTTCTTCAACGTCTCAGGTAAGGAAGCATAGGGAATTTGTTCATTGAGAACATACTCGACTTCGGGATTGCCGCGCGACATCGCATTGCCGATAATGACCAGCTCTGGATGGGGCTGCAGGTGCGCCGGATCGAACCCTTGATAGACTTGTATGCCGAGGCCTTCCAGGAACGTGCTCATCGGCGGATAGACATTGCTATCCGAGCCGGTGACAGTGTGACCGCGTTGCTTGAGCATGCCGGCCAGCGCCGCCATGCCCGTACCGCAAATCGCGATCATATGAATCCGCTTAGGCACAACAATCCTTTCATAATCTCCGCGTCGTATCGGTGCTTCCTCTTCTGGCGCGCGAGCTCGTGCGTGCCCGTTCAGGTATTACGCCCTCACGCGTGATCGTCACATTGGCGGGTCCGCTGCCCGGCCCGAGACTCTCCAACCGTTTGCCGTTGAGCGTCAAAGTCAAAGCGCTGACGTTACCCACGCGCAGCTTGAAGTTTTCTTGTGCCTGCCAGGTTTGAATGCTGCCTGCAGGCATGGTTGCTTCCAACGTATCTTTGCCGTCGATAATGAGCCGCGCCCAAACTTGCGCATTGATTCTGGCCTCCAATGTCAAGATCTTGGACTCCAGCGTGGTATCGGGTTTGGCGTATTGCCGCGCTTGTTCCTCCATCTGGTCCAAAGTCACCTCCGACGTTGTCGCAGACGACGAGACCGGAGGTGCCGCGGGGGTCTCCAATGACATATCGTCCGATCCGCTCTCGCCCGAGCGTGACACCAGATAAAGCAAGAGCGCGATCGCCAGAATGATTCCCAGACTGATGGCCATCTCCCGGATATAGGGTATGCGTCTCATACCTGGCCGCTGCCGCTCGCGGAGTATCGTAGCGCGCGGGGGCAAGGGGGGCGGCTCGAGCCACTGCGATTCCGGCACCGTGTGAACGGACACGGGCAAGGCGGTGGTGGGCGCGCCGAATTGCTCCCGCAGCGGCGCCACGACCTCGTCGCCGCTCAAGCCCACAAAGTTTGCAAAGATTTTCGTAAAGGCAATCACATAGGGCCTGGGCAGAAAATCGAATTTGCTTTGCTCGATGTCTTTCAGATAGGCGACGTTGATGCGCAAGCGATTGGATATTTCCTCAAGCGAGAGATTTTTGCCCACGCGTGCTTGCTGGATTTGTTCGCCAATTGTAATCATCTCTCCACCTTCAACCAAAGCTATCCGAATTGCATCTATTCAGATCACCGGCGGGACGCCCTTGCTTTTGCAGGGGTTGAAGCAATACGTTGGAAAAGTGGGCTCCTCACCAGGAAGATTTACAACGCCCGGGCGGTAGTTTGTTGAAAGCAGGCGCCGTATCTTCGAAGTCGCAAGGCTTTTATTGATGCTCGAGAAATTTTTGCAGCGCCAAATAAAAGCGCGTGAGCGGTAAGCCGACGACGTTGTAAAAGCAGCCCTCGATGCGCTCCGTGAAAACCGCACTGAAATCCTGGATGCCGTACGCGCCGGCCTTGTCGAGAGCAGCGCCAGTATCGACGTAAGCGGCGATTTCGCGCGGGGACAGGCGGCGGAAGGTGACGGAGGTGTCTTCGACGCCGGTCATCAAACGCCGCGAAGGTTGGTCAAGGAGAGCGAAGCCGGTATAAACTTGATGCGTACGGCCGGACAGCATGGCGAGCATCTCGCGCGCATGCGCGGGCGAGGCGGGCTTGCCGAGTATCTGCTGATCCAGCACGACGGTCGTGTCCGCGCCAATCACCAGCGCACGCTCGTATTTCTCGGCAACGGTGAGGGCTTTACGTTCGGCCAGCAGTTGCACCATCTCGCGTGGCGGACAATGCAATAAATCATCTTCGGGCGCGGCGCTGGCTTGCACCTCGCAGGCAAGCCCGATTCGGCGCAGCAGCTCCGCGCGGCGCGGCGATGAGGAGGCTAAAATCAACGGTTTGTCGGGAAGCGAGAAAGGGAGCTTCATGCCGCCTCCTGCGTCGCGGGTTTTGCCGGCGTTTCCAGCATGAAAGTAGCCGGGCCGTCATTGTGAATTTCCACCAGCATCATCGCCCCAAAAACGCCCTCAGCAACTTTGATGGGATATTTCTTCACCTCTTCAATGAAGTGCCGGTAAAGCGGTTCAGCCGTTTCCGGCCGGGCCGCGGTCTCGAACCCCGGCCGCCGGCCTTTGCGCGTGTCGGCATATAGCGTGAATTGTGAAACCACCAATGCTTCGCCCTTCACTTCCAACAGGGAACGATTGAAATACCCTTGCTCGTCCTCGAAGATACGCAACTGCACGCATTTCTCCGCCAGAACGCGTGCTGCTTCGGCGCCGTCGGTTTTAGCCATCCCCAACAAGATCACCAAACCGCATCCGATTTCGCCTACGATTTTGCCGTCAACGGAAACAGCACCTTTTCTGACCCTTTGTACGAGTGCACGCATTTACGAGCCCACAAAAATCGCCAGCAATCCCACGAGCATATCTGCCTTGAGGATATGGCTCGTACGGCGCATGTGGTCCATATCCGGTCTGCGCCACACGTTGAAGAGCGCATACACCAACACCGGATAAATTCCCGCCAAAACGCACCACAAATAAGGCTGATGATAGAAGCCGAGCGCGAAAGGAACGAAGGCGGCGACGGCAAGAAGAACGAAAGCCACCGTAGCGGCAATTTGCGCGGCTTGCAGGCCATACACCAAAGGCAGTGTGTGCGCATGGCCGGCGCGATCTCCGATCTGGTCTTCAATGTCTTTCACAATTTCCCGGCCGAAATGGAATAGGAATGCGAGGAGGGCGGGAAAAACTCCGGCCTGCCATCCGCCTGGCGCAATCACAAACGACGCCATTTCATGAGCGTCCGGACATGCGGCCAGTGCGCCGTAAATGAAGGCGAGAGCCGTCGTCAAGCTGACGGCAAGATTTCCGATCAAAGGCTGGCGTTTAAACCGAAAACTGTATGCGATCACGACGATTGTGCTTCCACATGCGATGAACGTTGCCGGCAAGTTAATGAATATACTAAAAATTATCCCGCATGCAAATAGAATTATCGCATACAATTGCGCTGCACGCACGGACATGCGCCCCGCCGGCAGCACGCGTTGCGGTTTATTCACGCGGTCGATGTCCACGTCGCAAACGTCGTTGATGACGTTCGCCCCGGCTGCAATGCACATGCCGGAGACAAGGGCGCACAATACCATGCGGCAGCCGATGGACGTATGCACCAGCCCGGCTGCCAACCCTATGCTTAGCCCTGTAAGAGCGACATTGAGCGGCCGTGTGATCAAGATCCAAACGCTCAATCGAGATCGCATTGCGACTCTCCTTGATTTTTTGCAAGCCGATTCCTATTTTCGCCGCCGTTGCCCGCTGGTTGCAGCTCAACGGAGCAAATCTCTCCGCACACCGCTCCAAGCGAGCAGCGGCGCTCACGGATCCGGTTTTCATCACTCCAGGAGAACTTCATGAAATCGCCAACGACGTGGACACGACGAGCTTTGCTGGCGGGGTTGTTTACCCTTGCGGCAGAGGCCTCCGCCCAAATCACCATAACGTCAAATGATCTTTTGGCGCTGCGGGGAAAGTCGCAGATGGTTGAAGACGACACCACCGGCAACGTCACGGTCAACGTCGGCTCCGCCGGCGCCAATCAGACGTGGGACTTTCGCACGATGATTTTGCAAACCCAAAAGTCAACCCATCAGTTTCTTGCGCCGCAAGATACGCCTTTTGGCGGGCAGTTTCCACAATCCAACTTCGTACAGAAATCCTTCTTTGCCGCCGAACCGGGTATTGCATCCTATCTTTATTTTCAGGCCGCCAGCAACGGCTTGAACTTTTTGGGCGACGCTTTCCAAACACCGGACACTTTTTATGTCACGCCCTCTGCTGCGCAAGCCGTGACGCCTCTTCCTCTGCAACTGGGCATTTCATGGAATTCCGTACAATCAGACACGTTCGGTGATCCGCAAAGCTTCGCCACCATTACCGCCACAACGACGAGCCTCACAGTTGACACATGGGGTCGGGTGCGGCTGCCCGTCGGCGATTTCGACTGTTTGCGCATTCGTGCCAACAGTCAAACCATCGCCAAGACGATTGTCCTGGGAATGGTCTCCCGCTCCGACACCACGAGCGGCATCGGGTATAGTTGGATTTCAAAGAATGATTTCGAAGTGGCGCAAGCCTCCAGCCAGGACGGTGAAACCGATCCCAATTTCACCAATGCCTCCGGATTTAGCCGGCTGATCTCGTTCACCTCCAGCGTCGCCTCGCACACGAGTACAACGGAAGGACTTGCACGCTTCGAGTTGGTGCAAAATTTCCCCAATCCTTTCAATCCAGAGACGCAAATCAAATTTGAGTTGCACCGCGCCGGACTCGCGGAACTATCGGTATACAACCTGACCGGTGAGAAATTGCGCATCCTGGTCTCGGCGCATTTGCCCGCCGGAACGCATACTTTCAAATGGAACGGTAAAGATGAAGCCGGAAGAAGCCTGCCCAGCGGAATATACTTATATCGCTTGCGCCACGGAACATTGGAACAATCGCGAACCATGCTGCTTTTGAAGTGAGAGCGCTTGGGGCGGAGGGCATGGAGCGGAGGGCTTGGGGCGGAGGGCAGAGAGCAGAGGGCTCGGGGCAGAGGGCTTGGTGTAGAGGGCTTAAGGCAGTGCTCGGAGCCCTTGCGCAAAACCCTCCGCTCCGTGCTCTCCGCCCTCCGCTCCATGCTCCCCGCCCTCCGCTCCATGCTCCCCGCCCTCCGCCCCATGCCCTCCGCCCCACGCCCTCCGCCTAAAAGCTATTCACCAGGCTCACGTGCACCTTACCGTTGAGCCAATCGTCGCCTTCACCGATACCGTAATCCAAACCGACAATGCCGACCGGGGAATCCAACCGTACACCGAGCCCGTAGGCGACTTTGGTCGCTTCCGTTCTGATCGTTTGTGGGCTGGCAGGGTCGGGTTCTTCGCGAAAATAGTAGCCCACGTCACAAAAAACGAAAGCGCGCGAACGCCGCGACAGCAAGTAACGATATTCGAAATTACCCCACGCCACACGTGAGCCGCGAAATTCATCTTCGCGATAACCACGCAGCGTGGTGGCGCCGCCAAAGCGAATCTGATCCGTGATGGAAACAAACGGCTCCTCCGTCGTGACTTGCCGGCCATGCACGGCCAGACTCAGCACCTGCGGCCAGAATGTTGGAAAGAGACCGTGCACGTCCAAACTCACCTGTTGGCGCGTGAACCTTTGCGTGACCGCCGTGGTGTCAATTTGCTTGAAACCGGCGGCCAGCGTGGTCGCGTATGCCATTCCCCTCTGCGGATTGAAGAGGTCGTCGCGCGAATCGTAGCGCCATCCCGCGAGGAAATTGGTAACACGGCTGGGCGGCAAGTCCAGACGCAGCGCCGCGAGCGAATCGGGAGAGACGCTTTCACGGACGAGCGAGCCGAACAGGGAAAAGCGCGGCGCGAGCGGCACTTCCAGAGTGAAATCCCATTTGCGCTCCACGTATAGCGTATCCTGAATCAACTGTTGAAAACCGCCGGAAATATGCACGGGGTAATTGAAAAGCCATGGCTCGCGATAACGCAGGCCCAGCTCTTGCGTCTCGATGCCGCGTTTTTCCCAATGCGCGTTGAACGACCGCCCGGTACCGAAAAGATTGTTGAATTGTACGTCGAGCAAGCCCGTGAAGTATCCTTGCTGTGTTCCCGCGGCGGGATTATAACCGGCGACGCCGTTAAAGGAGTTGCTGTTGGCCTCCTTGATTTCAATTTGCAAAAGATAGCGACCATTGTCGTCCACTGACAATTCCGGCGGCGCGACCGATTGCAGAAAGCCGAGCCGCATGAGCCTCTCGGGGATGCCGTTCACCTCGTCAAGATTGAATCTGTCTCCCGGTTGCAGGCGTAGCTCCCGCAGCAAGACCTTGGCTTGCGTGAGCTTGTTACCGCGAATCAGAATGGAGTCGATCTGCACGAGTGGCCCGGCGTCCAGGCTAAAGTACATGCAGGCATACTCCTTTTCGTCCTGCTCTTCCTGCCGCACCGAAT
This sequence comes from bacterium, assembly GCA_050732395.1. Lineage (GTDB taxonomy): Bacteria > Zhuqueibacterota > Zhuqueibacteria > Zhuqueibacterales > Zhuqueibacteraceae > JBIOXB01. The sequence continues at coordinate 40,905 of JBOHQX010000408.1, read as the reverse complement.
CGAGCGCCACCGCGGCCAAAGGATAACCCCTGCGCGCGAAGTGCTGCAATATCTCCTGCATTGTCTGCACCCAGCCGGCTTCATCGCGGTAGCCCGCCAGCTCGCGCTCCCAGCTTTTGTCAGACAAACTGCTGTCACGCGAGTGCACGGCAAGGCGCAAATCGATTTGTACGCCAGGGTCAAAATGGAAATACAATTCCTGAATGCCGGACGGAGGATCACGGTCAATTGTCACGCTGTCCAGGCGGGCGTCGTAAAATCGGTTCGCGCGCAAATGCTCCCAGACCCGGCGCAGACCGATGTCGATCTCTGGAGATCGCAACGGTGCCGATGTGGTGAATCCGGCTACGCTCTCGAGCTGGGCGGCCGTTTTTTTCTTTTCGTTGAGCACATGCACGCGAAACTGCAGGCTGTCCGTCGATGATTGGGCAAGGCTGCCGGTCTGCAAGACGAGGAGAATTGCCAGGAGCAAAGTATGCCTCAGTTTATAACAAATTAGTTCCTTGCCAAAAAGGCAAAAACTTTCACGCTGGATGAAGGGGAAAGGTTCCTTCAACGAACTTCCAGAGCAAGTTTCTGTGGCATCCATGATCGGTTTTCCGAGTTAATTCTAACTTGACAATGTTAAGTTGGCCCCCAAAGCCCCTATTCCATGTCATTCCGTATGAATCTTCCCAAGAAGCCTGCGCCAAGACCTAGGGAAGATGCTTACAGCATGACAGATTGAGATGGCGCGAGTTTAACTTAACATTGTCAAGCTAAAAGAACAGTCGCATCTCCATTTTGCCTAGGTGCTGCGTGCGCGGAAAGTCCGGCTCGCGGCGGCCGAGATAAGACAACGAAACATTGATGTTTCCCGCCAGGCGATATTCGAACGCCGCGTTCCAGCGAAACGTCCTGCCTTCGCGATAGCCCTTCGCCATTTCATACGGAATGATCTGTCCACTCGGATCGGCCGAGATTTGGATCCATTCGGCTTCCACCCGCCAGCGCCCTTTGCTGCGCCACGAGTAGGTCACGCGCGGACGCCATGAAAAACCATAAACGGTGAGCGTTTGTTGCGACGGGGCCGCGTTGAGATCGCGATCGTAAATCAGTCCGGCGGCGTTGGCCACTTCCAGAATCGGCCGCGGGCGATAGGAAAATTCGAAATCGGCCTGGCGCAAGCGCAGCTTGCGATCGGTTCGGCCGGGGATGCCATAAATCAAGTTTTCATCGCTGGCACGCCATTCGGACTGGCTGGTGAGCCTGGGCGAAAGCGCCAGAATCAGACGCAGCTCATGCTGCATTTGATTGCGCCTGGCGCTTCCTTCCAAAAACTGATTGTTGAGCTCGCGCAAAGCGGTGAGGCGATAGCGCACGGAACGGTCGCGCCGGTTTTCCCAAAGATATATATCCTGTTGCAGGCTTTGCAGCCCGTAGAGCGTCGTCGAATCGTTTTGAAATTTGGAAAGATTGAGTCGATAAATTTCCCAGACGTCGCGCTCTTGTGTTTTTTCTTCCACGCGCACAAAGGTTTCGGTGGAAAGCATGGACAGGGTGCGTTGCCACCACGCCGCCGCCGGCGGCGGTTTTTCCACGCCAACCTTGGTCGCGGGAAAAAATTGCTGGAATTGCAGGCGTAATTTGCCGCGCAGGCGAACTTCCGCAATCGGAATGAATTCTTCAGTGTTCAACACGCGCAGGATGTAATCGCCGAACACGGGGTCGGGAATGTACTCGTTCAAATCCGGATCGAAACGATAGTTGCCTTCGCCGCTAGGAACCTGGATGAAAACCCGTTCTTGTTTCGAAGCCTGCGTGTTCGTGATTTGATAAAACCCATCGGCGGCCAAAGCGCGGCGAAACGGCGCAAATTGCAGTTGCACGTCGGCGAGATCGGCGCGCGTGTCGCTCGTGCCTGCGTCTTTGAAATCCCGGTCGCGATGCGTATAGTTGATGCCGAGCACCAACGTTTTCCATTGCGAAAGATTGAATGTATAGTTCTGGCTCCACGCCGTCGATTTGGGAAACAGGCCGGTTTTCAGACGTGTATCATCGTCGCGCTTATTGAACGAGGTCGCCAGGCTCAAATACCTGTTGGTTTGCCAGCCCAACCCCGCGGTCATGCTCTCGAAGCGAAAGCCGGCCGTGGTATCTGCGCTTTCATCCTTGCGGTCCTCGGCTTCATAGCCTGCCAGTGGCTTGAAGTTGCCCAATGCCCAGCCCAGCGTGCCGCGCTGGCGCAACCAGGACGAAGCCGGGGCAGAGGCTGGTGAGGCCGCCGATTCGCGGCGGTCGATGTTTTCGATTTGATATTTCAGCTCAGGCCAGCGCGCCTTCGACAGCGAGGTTCCAGCCTCCCAGCGATTCGATTTTTCCTGCGCGCCGCGCTGCAAATTTCCCACGTTGCCGAAGAATCGCCAGCCGGCCAGCGGAGCGTACGTCAGCGCAGATTCCAAAATCTCTTCAGCCGAGATCTGCGCGGAAGAAAGGTTCCAGCGGCGGTTGAATTCCACCACGTCGCTGCGATCGATATCGCGGTACTCCGAGTTCTTGTTGCGATATCGCATCTGCCCGGCAATTCTGCCAGTTGAAAACCCGCCCAGGCGCAGCGGCCTTTCTTCAATCACCAGGCTGGTGAGCCAGGCACGGCCGGTGTTGTCACGATCGTCCAGGCTCGAATACAGGTTCAAGTCCAGCCGGCTAATTGCAAGCTCATTGATCAATTGCACCCCTCGCCACGGCTGCAGCGCCAACCGGTTGTCCCAAACATTGTGGCGTTGCGCTGGTGTGAGCAATATCACCGGCAAATAACGCCCGTTTTGCCTGCCGATGAATTGATAATGGCCGAAGCTCACGTAGTTGTAGTCTCCGTTGCCTTCGCCCACGTCGCTGAACGTGACGTCGTAGTCGCCGGAATCTTTGCCGGCATAAACCCAGATCGAATCTTGTCTGAAGTAATCGCCCCGTTCGGGCGGAAGCGCGAGACGCGCGCCGTCGCGAAATGCAAGATGATCGCCGGCGGCCGCGAGAATGGCGCGATCGGCGTCCGAAAGCGTAAAGCTCAAGGGATTGTTTTCGTCGTCGCCTTCGCGCAGAATCGTAGTTTGAAAGTCTATCTTGCGTTGCCAGGCTGAAGCACGGCCCTGCGCGCTGTACAGGCTGCGCCGGAAGCTTTCGTCGGAATATTGAAAATCGACGGTGATGCGCGCCTCCGCCGTGATCAGCCGTTTGCGCGTGAACGTGATCTGGCCGTTGCCGTATTCAATAACGTAGTCATTGTTCTCCCCGCGCACCATGCTCTCACCGTCAATCCATACACGCTCCGTGCCCGCCAGCACGATGATGTCGATTTGCCCGCGCTCGCCTTTTAGTTGATAGGGCCCTTGGTTGCCCTCGGTTCCAAGAAATTCATTGGTGATGAACTGTCCCCGTGAAGTTGCGCCGGAAATGGTCAACCCCAGGCCTGAAAAAGCCGAGGCGGCCGGCGCCGCCCCGGCGGCGGGGCGCGCACCGAGCTCCAATCTTGCCCCCTGCAATTTGCGCGAGTAGCGCGCAAATTCGCTGCCGCCGTATTGGATCTCGAAATCACCCAGCATGGCATTGAAGCTGCCGCTGCGCAGCTCTATTGAAACTTTGTCGATTTCGCTCAACGTTTGCGTGTTGCCCTCCGGCTGAATCGGCGTGTTTTGATCGCTCAAAGCAGCCAGCACCTCCACGCCTTCGGCAAGTTTTCCGTCCACCTGCAAACGCAGGCCCGAATCGACTTTTAAGGCTTGATCGGTTCCGAGCGAGAGCCCGCGCGTGATGTTGCCACGCATGGCCAGATTCGCGCCGGGCGTGCGCACCGTGTAGCTGGCGCGCGTGGGCTGAATCGCCGCGCGCGCCGGATTCACGGCCGCGCTTTCCGGAGAAGCCGGCTGCAATTCCAACAGCGCCAGTTTCGTGGGAAGCTGCACCGGCAGAATACGGTAAGTTAGAATGAGCGAATCACAGTAGGAATCTCCTCCAAACCAGAGGAGGCGGGCCGTGCCATAACTCAAATCGTAGTCGCGCCCGCGCCGAAATTGTGTTGGACCGCAACGCAGCGTGTCGGAACGGGAGATAATGAAGCTATCCGGCAATGCGAGTCTCAGTGTGTCGTGCGCAGCAGCGAAAACAAACTGCCGGAAGGTGAGAGAGGCCGGCAACGAAACGGGCAGGGAGGTTTGTGCACGCACCGCTTTTGGTTGTACAAAGCAAAGCATGGCCAGCAGTACGGCGCCGGGTAGGGTCACTGCAAATTGCGTGAGAAACTGCTTCCGGGCGAAGCATGGAAGAACGCGGCGATGGGAGTTAATGAACCGGCAAAAGGCAAGCATATTTTGCACGAGAAGCGAACGGCCTGCATCGCAAGTCTAAATTGACCCGCGCTTTAATTGTCAGTCTTGTAGCACTCAGCCCTTTGCCATTCTCCTTTATTCCGCCGTTCGGATTGATAGCGTAAAAAGCTGTAGCCAGTTATTGCCGGCATCGAGCACGACCACAGAGACCTGTACACGCGCCTTGCCGGCGACCTGCTCGCGCAGTACGGCCACGTCTACTGGTGCAAGCAGCTCTTCAGGAGCGCCCCCGGCCTGGCCGAAATCCGCGAGCTGTTCGCCTTGTTGATCAAAGATCACGACGCGCCGGAGTTTGCGGTCAGCGACCAAAATCCTGTCGCGCCATTCGGCCATGCCTGCCGGCCGGGCGAGAATATCTTGCCCTATTGGCCCGAGAAAATTGCCATAGGCGTCGTAGCGCATGATCGCGTGCTGCAACGAATCGGTGGTCCAAATCTCGCCGCTATGGGTCGTGAGCAGCTTTGCTGGCCGCTCCAGTTGGCCAGCGCCCGAGCTAAAATCGCCAAAGCTGGCTTTAGGCGCACCGAAAATATCGAAACGTAACAAACGATTGAACTCATGATCCGCGAGAAACAGTTCTCCTTGCCAGGAGAGCGTGACGGCCGTGGGATAGCCGAACTGTAAGGTCGCATCATAGGCCGGGTCCGAAGTGAAAGCAGCGACGAAGTTCAAATCCTTGTCATAGCGTTTGACCCGCCGGTTGTTGTAGTCTGCAACCCAAACGTCCAAGCCGTTGGCCGCCCAAATGTCGACGGGGCGGTCAAACTCCTCGTCCTTGAAACCGAAGCCGCCGGTCTCACGAACGCCGTAGGTTTCAGGGTTGAATTTGATGATGCGATTGTTGCCGGTATCGGCAATATAAAGATTGCCCTGGGGATCGGCCGACATGCCGCACGGGCCGGACAGGCGTGCCGAACCGATGGCGGCGTCAAGCAGCGTCTCGGAAAAAGTGGCTTCGATTTGGGCGCGTGCAGATGCGGGCAAAAAAGAAAAAAGAAAAAAGAAAAAAGCAACAGCGTGCCGTTTTTGAGTCAGGTCAGGGGGCATGCGCTCAGTGTTCGGTTTTTTCGGCAGGTGCTCGCCGGTGTAAACCTCGCATGTGAGATTGTCTGGCTGTTTTCGAGAAAATCCACGCACCCAACGCGACGCCGATGCTGTCAGCAATCCAATCACGCCAGTCCGGCGAGCGGCCGGGCACGAAGTATTGATGAATTTCATCCGAAACGCCGTACAATGAACCAATGAGAAGCGTAAGCAAGAATAGCCGGCGTTCCGGGATGGACGTTTTGCTTCGTGTGAGCGCACGCCTCAACAAAAAACCCAGGGGCATGTAGATCAGCACATGGCCCCATTTGTCATCCCACCGGCTCAAGTGCAGCGGAGGGTCGAAATCGGGAATCGAAGATTGAATGAACAACACAGCCGCCCACGCGACCGGAGTCCAGAAGGAACGCCAAAAGTTGTTGGTCATGTTCGGTCATGAAAGTGGCAGAGCGTTTTGTATCACACGTTGAAAAGCCTGGGGCAAACCATCCAAGATATCACCGGCCATCAAGCCCCACATGCTCAATCGATCTTTCGCCAAATCGCCTGCCAGCCCATGCAAATAGACACCGAGACCGGCGGCCATTGCCGGCGTGAGCCCTTGTCCGGCCAAGCCCGCAATCAGACCGGTCAGCACATCCCCGCTGCCCGCTGTTGCCATACCCGCGTTGCCTGTGGAATTGATCAAAATTTCTTCCGAGGGTAAGGCCACGATCGTGGGCGCGCCTTTCAAGACGAGAATGTGCCCGATCTCTTCTGCAACGCGCCGCGCCCTCTCAACCGGCGAGCCGGAGAGTAGAGCCGGCTCCCGGGCGGCGAGGCGTTTCAATTCGCCGGGATGCGGTGTGAGAATGAGACGGCCTGCGCTTTGGCGCAGAACCTGCAAATCTCCGGATAGTACATTCAAACCGTCGGCATCGAGCACGATCGTTTCCTTAAAATTTTCGAGGACTTGTTTGACAAATTCCAGAACCGCCGGAGAAGTTCCAAGTCCCGGACCCAAGGCGACTACGTGCGCCCATGACAGGCGTTCCTGCAGGGCCTCAAATGCACCTGGCGCAACGGTACCGTCTTCCCGTTCGGGCAATGGCAATTTGATCACTTCCGCCACCGCCGCTTCCAACGACGGAACAAGGGAAGCGGGCGCGGCCAGAACCACCAGCCCTGCACCCGCGCGCAAGGCCGCGGTGGCGGTCAGGCGCGCAGCGCCGCCAAATCCGCGTGCGCCGGCGATCACCAGAATCTGACCCATCCGGTTTTTAAACGCATCGGGCGGCCGCTGCGGCAGCCAGTTCGCCATGCTTGGGCCGTGCAAAAGATAACTCGGGCCCGCGGCATTTTGATACGCCAGCTCGGGAAAGCCGACGTCGGCGACGTAAATTTCGCCTGCACATTCACGCGCCGGCGAAAAAAGCAAGCCCGTTTTGCGCGCGCCGAACGTGATGGTCATGGTCGCCCGAATACAGGGGCCGGCCACCGCACCACTGTCGGTGTCCATGCCCGTGGGCAAATCAATCGCGACCACGGGCTTCCGGCTGGCGTTCAGATGATGGATGACTTCGGCGAAGTGGCTTTGTAGTGCGCCGCGCACGCCGGTGCCCAACAACGCGTCGACGATAAAGTCTTTTTGGGAGAGATCGGGCAGCTCGCGGGCGTGCGGCAATGAGATCACCGCGTGGCCAAGCTTCTCCAAAATCCCGCAGTTGGCGAGGGCATCGCCGCGCAAATCGTCCGGTTTGCCGAGCAGAAAGGTTTCGCACGCCACACCGGCTTCGCCGAGCAAGCGCGCGATGACAAATCCGTCACCGCCGTTGTTGCCTTTGCCGCAAAAAATCGCAGCGTTCTTGCCGGACAGGGGCTGCCACCTTGCTCGAATAATCGCGAAGGCCTCACGGCCGGCGTTTTCCATCAACACGCGGCCGGGAAGATCCAGCGTCTTGATCGTGAATTCGTCGACCGCGGCCATCTCTTGTGCAGTGACCACGCGCGGCAGGTCGAGCAATAAATCGGACAAGTTGGGGTGAACGGACATGATCAAGCTAATCACTTTCCAAAATCACCATCGCCGTGGCATAATTCTCCGTATGCGACAGGCTAAGATGGACTTTCGTTTGACCCAAACGCGACTGTAGACGTGCGCTCAATATTGGCAAAGGACGGCCATCCGGCGCGGTACGAATCGAAAAATCTTTCCAGGAGAACAATTCGTTCCAGCCGGTGCCCAGCGCCTTGGCGCAGGCTTCTTTGGCCGCGAAGCGTGCGGCGTACGAAGCGGCGCGGTGCGTGCGGCCGTCGCACAAGGCGATTTCCTCCTCTGTAAAGACTTTGGAGATGAAGCGCTTTTCCCAGCGCGCCAGCATCTCTGCAATGCGGGAGATTTCGACGAGGTCGATGCCAATGCCAGTGATCATGAGTAAATTTCTAATCCGTCCTTGCCAAAAGCAAGCTTGCGCACAGAGATTTTGTATTTCGCGGGCAACTTGCTTCACATTGACCCAATCATGTCGCCAGGCCTTGCTCTTCAACTGGGCTTTTCGCTTGCTTGTTAAGGCCTTTTCCTTTAAATTTCCGCGCAAAAATTTGCACACAAGGACGCTATGGCGACAAAACGTTCAGATGCTCCTCTCGTATCCAAAGCTTTACAAGGCGATCAACAGGCATTTGCTGAATTGATGGCGCGCCATCGCAGCCCTTTATACAACCTGCTCTACAATATGGTGCACAACCGCGAAGAGGCTGAGGATCTGGTGCAGGAAGCATTCATGAAAGCGTTCGCCGCGCTCGCCAGCTTCAACAAGGAGTTTGCGTTTTCCACCTGGCTCTATAAGATCGCCATCAACACCACCATCGATCACTTGCGCAAGAAGAAGCTGCAGACTTATTCGATGGACAAACCGATTCAATCGAAAGAAGGAGAGTTGAAGCGCGAATACGCTGACATCGATACCTCCACGGACAACGATGTTCTTTCCACAGAAAAAAGCTCACTGATCTCCAGAGCCATTGCCGAGCTGCCGCTGCATTACCGTGAAGCCATTATCCTGCGCCACGCCGAAGAAAAATCCTACGAAGAAATCGCGGAAATCACCAAGGTGCCGTTGGGCACCGTAAAAGCCCGTATTTTTCGCGCACGCGAGATTCTGAAGCACAAACTCAAAGGCAAGCTGCTGATTTGATCCTGGATGCTGGATGCTGGATCGAGTATCGAGCATCCAGGATCAAGCATCTAGCATCCAGTATCCAGTGACTCTCATTCATACATCAAATACTTCACGCGTTTCTCGCGATATGATTTAAGATCATGCTCCAACGTCCGGTAGATTGAGTCCGGCGGCACGCCGCGGCGCAGGCGCAGCTTGATCATGTCCGTGCCCATGGCCTGATCGAAGTTCTTGACTCTGTCGGTATCGAATAAGTCAACCGACGGATAGAGTTTCATCAGCGTGGCGATGACGTGCAATTGCGTCAGCATGGGACGGAAGGCGCGCGGATCGGTGAGATGAATCTGCACGCCATACAATTGCTGATCTTTGTGCGAAAAATAATACGGCTTAAAATATAACGGTCGAAAAATCACACCTGGCAGCTTTTTCGCATTCAAGGTTTCCGCCAGCTCGTGGCCATTGATCCACGTTTGGCCGAGCAATTCGAACGGCAAGGTATAACCCACCCCTTCATTCACCACGCTGAGCTCGCCCAGGCAACCCGCTGTGGCAATATGAAAGACGGTGCGCGCATGAGGCACGTGCGGCGAGGTCAGCACCCAGGGCAGGGCAGTATCTTCAAACAGCATTTTTCTTTGCCAACCCTGCATGGGCACGACGGTCAAATTCGCGCCGAATTGAAACTCTTCGTTCAAGAATTTCGCCAGCTCGCCGGTGGTCAGGCCGTAGATGTACGGAATCGGATAGAGCCCGATGAAGGATTTGAAGCGTTCGTCGAGCAGCGGGCCTTCGATCAATTCGCCGCCGAGCGGGTTCGGGCGATCCAGCACGACGAAAGGGAGGCCTTGTTGCGCTGCCGCTTGCATGGAGAGCGCCATGGTGTAAATGTACGTATACGCGCGCGAGCCGATGTCTTGAATGTCGTAAATCAAAACCTCGACGTCTTTCAACATTTCCGCCGTGGGTGCGCGGTTCTTGCCATAGAGCGAATAGACCGGCACGCCGGTGCGGGCGTCGACAAAATCATCAACGAGCTGCCCGGCAAAGACGTCGCCGCGCACGCCGTGCTCCGGTCCGAAGAGCGCGACGAGCTTAACTTCCGGATACGCATGCAAAGCATCAATCGTGGAAACCAATTGCGAGGTGACACCCGTCGGATTGGTGATCAACCCCACGCGCTTGCCGCGAATCAGATCCATTTTTTCCGTTAGGAGCACTTCGATGCCCGGCTTGACTTGGGCCTGCGCGGCAACAGCAAACAGCAAACAGCAAAAAGAAACGAGGGTGACGCGTAAGGCGGCGGTGTAGTTCATGCATAGTCCTAAAGAATGAAAACCACCGGACGGCAGGAAAAATTGCGCAATGCGACGGCCGGGTCATCGAAGATCAAGAAAACCTATAGCTTCTTGCGATACCTCCAAAAGACGCGCGTGATCCTGGCGCCGGCATGGTGCAGGTAAAAGCCGTGCGGTCCTACCCATGGGATAATCGCGAGGCGGTGCCCTTGGGCTTTGAGATCGGCGAGGCAGCGCTGCAACAAAATGCCGCCGATACCATGGCTGCGATACGAGGGGTCCGTACCCATCGGACCGAACCATCCGGTGTTGAGATTGTTGCCGTCGTACGCCGAGAACGCAATAATCTGATCTTGCTGAAGCGCCAGGTGCAGGGTAATGGGATAATTCATGAGCGCACGTTCCACTTCCGGAATCCATGCCGCCCAATGCCGTTGTACGAATTCGAATAATTCGTCGCGATCACCCATGATGGCCCGCCGGACCTCGAAGCCTTTGCTGCGCAGCGCCCTTTCCTCGGCTTGCGTATCGAAAGCGCGCGCGTGCAGGTCGACTTCCATGTTTGCGGTTTCTTGGAAGCGCTCGTAGCCGCGGCGCTCGAAAAATGCCAGTAAATCGGTATAACGCGGATCGATGCCCGGCTGCAAGTAGTTGGGCGCGCTATCGAACACACGCATGAGATACGCGCCTTGTTGCCGGAGCTCCGTTTCGACGGCATCAACCAGGCGTGTACCCAGCCGTTGCCGGCGATGCGCGGGATCGACTACGAGTAGTTTCACGAAGCCGATGATGCCGCTCGCGTCCTGGCGGCTGGTGCCGGACACAAAGCCGGCAATACGCCCTTCGCTCTCGGCAACGAAGTTGAGCTGCGGCTGATGCGCCGGATCGTCGAAAATTTTTTCGTCCAACAATTCCGGCGTGAGCCGGTCGTGCAAGGCGCTGCGATTCCACAAGGACAGAACCGCGTCGAGATCGTGATCATGCAAGAGGCGCAGGTTCATGATTCTTCCTCGTCGACCGGCTCGATGCACGCGCTCATGGACCCCATGCAATGGGGAATGCGCCAATCCGCACCGTAGGCATGAATTTGGTCCCGCTTCAATTCCGCTCTCTCCAGCGTCGTGGTATCGACGATGACGCGGCCTTGCGCGTCGACCTCGCACGCCATCAAAAAAGCCTGCTCACGGCTGTGATTGAAGAGTTGCATGAGCATTTCGATAACGTAGTCGTACGTGTGGTCGTTGTCGTCCAACAAGACGACATGATAGCGGGGGATGTGCTGGGGGCGCGACCCTGTGCGCGTGCGAGGCGACTTGACCGGAGAGACCACTTCCATAGTGCATTCGTCATGAACAAAAAAAGCATAATTCCATTCCGCGGAATTATGCTCGTTCTTCCTATCGCCGCGACTGGCTAACGTTCACTGCGGCGGTCTTTCTTGTAGGCGTTGATTTCGTCCCGAATTCGAGCTGCCTCTTCATAGCGTTCCTCTTCGACCGCTTTTTGTAACTCCAAGTTCAATCGTTCGAGGCGGTCCATGGGTTGGGGGCGCTCCTCGCGCTCGGCGTCGCGTTCGGAAACGGAAGCTTTACGCATGACTTCTTCCGATACAAAAATCGGCGCCTGTGTGCGCAGTGCCAAGGCAATGGCATCGCTTGGCCGGGCGTCCACTTCCACGCTGCGACCGTTGAGCTTGATGCCAATCACGGCGTAATAAGTGTTTTCACGCAGATCGCTCACGACGATGCGGGCGATCCGCGCTTCGATCGAATCCAGCAGGCTTTTCATCAAATCATGCGTGAGCGGGCGCGGCGGGATGATGTTTTCCATCTGCAAGGCGATGGCTTGCGCTTCGGATGAACCGACCACGATGGGCAGCCAACGATTGTGCACGTCGTCGCGCAAAATCACCACGAAGCGGTTCGCGGTCGTATCCAGCGTGACGCGATCGACGCGGACAGATATGAGCATGAGCAACCTTCCGAGCTTGGCAATGAAGACAAAATCTCCTAAGCGATAGCCTTGAGAGCGGCGAGATCGGTTTGTGATCCGCGCGCTATATTAAAGATTATCTGGAAAACAGTCAAGCAAAATTCCGGCCTCATTTTAGCATAAGAGATGAGGATTAAAGTTTTTGTAACGAATGGCACCGTTTTTTAAAACAAGCACTGGGCAGCAACTTCAATCCTCAAATTCATCTCGAGAAGGTTACTCCACCGCTTCGCTCCACGCGAGGGCTGATCCACGTCTTTCCCGTCATTCAATAAACACCCAGTTCAAACGCTCAGGCAATTGCTTTCTTCTTCATGCGTGCAGCAAAGAAATAAACCAAAGACCCCAGCCCCCACATGAACAAAGTTCCCACAAGACCAAAAACGACATGTCCCAACATGTGCATCCATGGATTGAGATCGCCGCCGTGCGCCGGGTCCGTGTAATAAGTATCAATGCCGCCGAACTCGTCGATGACAATGGCGGCGATGATCACTGCGGTGGCGGTCATCACCAACGTGAACGCGACACCGAGCACATCACGATAGCTCCCACCAGTCTGGAAGACACGTACCGCATAAAATGCAACCAGCAGCCAAAGCAAGATCGTGACACTGGTAAAATGCGTGCCCGTACTGTAAGGAATATTGAAAACCGGCAGCATTAAGAAACGCACGAAAGACACCAGCGCGATCAAAAGCACACCGGTTTGAGCGAAGCGACCATATTCGCCCAGGGATTTTGGGAAAAGCTTCATGCCTGCCTCCTGATTTTTTGGGTGAAAAGTTAGACTGACAGAAGAAGACAAAATCGCTTGCTTTTGCTCTTACTCTTACTCATGCTCCTACTCGTACTCATACTCGCTTTTAGGAAAAATCGCTGAAGAGCGAGTAGGAGTAAGAGTAAGAGTATGTGTAAGAGCATTAGTACGAGTAAGAGCATAAGCATGAACGCTACCATAAACACGATACGCGAGCCGTTTTCCTGTGTCGTGGGGCTCAAGGTGCCGAGGCGTGCGACACCACTGCGCTGGAGAAGTTGGCCTGCAAATAATCGAGAAACACCTGCTCATAAAGAGCACGGTTCGCCGTAAACGACGCGCCGTGCTTCGCGCCGTCGACGATGATCAGTTTTTTGTGCGTGCTGGGAGAATGCTCGTAAAGCTGCCGCGAGATTTCGGGCGGCATGCGTACGTCCGCGCTGCCGGCTATGAAGAGTATGGGACGGTCGCCGATTTTTTCCAGTGCACGGCGCATGTCGAATTGCTCGGCGCTGAAGCCCGCGCGCCATCTTGTGAACAAAATGATTTCATCGGCTATGGGAAACCGCGGTAAGCCCAGCCAGAGCTTCGCGTGATGGGCGATGAGATGATCAAAAGAAAGAAAACTGCTCTCGAGAATCAAGCCGGCGATTTCCGGTGTTTCAGCAGCAGCAAGCAAAGCCGCAGCGGTGCCCATGGAGACGGCGCAGACGACGATCGGTTGCTGCACGTGCAGGCGTTCACGCAGAAAGCGCACGGCTCCCAAAACATCCAGCCTTTCCAGATAGCCCGCACTGGTCAATTCTCCGCCGCTTTCGCCGTGACGGCGAAAATCGAAGAGCAGGCCGGCATAGCCTTGCTTTTGAAAATGCGCTGCTCGTTCTAGCAGCTCCAGACGCGAGCGGAACAGGCCGTGACAATAGATGATCGCTACCCGCGAGCTGTCCGCGGGCAGCCACCAGCCGGCCAAAGGCGTGCCGTCGGCGGAGGTGAATTTAACGCTTTGGTAAGCGACCCCGTAATGCTCCGGCGTGACGTTCATCACACTGTCACTGGGGCGGGAGTGCGCATGGGTCAGGAACCACGATAGCATATATGGCAAGACCATAAAAACGAGAATAAAAAGCAATATGCCGAAGCCGATGAGCACACGTTTTATCCAGCGCCAAAGTTTATTTGTTCTTGTAGGTTGGTTCATTCTGATATCCTCAATTGAGCAAGACCAATCTTCTTGTCGCAAACGCAGGTTCAAACATGAAATTCTTCTATGCGCGTGCGAGCAGGCTTCCACCTTTTTGCGCGCTCCAGCAGCGCCAGTACCGGTGCAGTCATGAGCGTCGTGACCAGCGCCATGAGCACCATCATTGCAAAAATGCGCGGCGATAGTATGCCCAAATCGTATCCGATATCGAGTACAATGAGCTCCATCAAGCCGCGCGTATTCATGAGGGCACCCAAAGAGAACGATTCATGCCAGCTCATGCCGGTCCAGCGCGCAGCCAGCGTGCTGGCACCGAGTTTTCCGATTATGGCCACAGCGATGATGCCGGCGCAGATCAACCAGCTATGCACCTCGTTCAGTAAGCCGATTTGCGTGCGCAAGCCGGTGAAGGCAAAAAATAGCGGCAGCAAAAACACCGAGCTGAAAGTTTCGAGACGCTCGCGCAGAAAAGCACGCAACCTCGGATTCGTAGGTATGATCACACCCGCGAGAAAAGCGCCGAATAGCGCATGAATGCCGATGATCTCAGTGGACAACGCGGCCACAAAAACGAAGATCAACACCACCGCGACCATGCCCTTGGAGTGCTTTTCACTGTGCATGGCCTCGCCTAAAATGCGGCCGGCGCGTGGTTTGAGCAGGAACAGCATCACGCCGATGAAAAGCATGGCGAGAACGAGCGTGAGCAGGGAGCCGCCCAAGCTGTCGGCTTTTGCGATTGCCACCACGAACGCGAGCAGGCACCATGCCGTCACATCGTCCACGGCGGCGCAGGCAATGGCGGTGTTGCCCAGATGCGATTTGGACAAGCCGCGCTCTTCGATGATGCGAGCCAACACCGGGAAGGCGGTGATACTCATGGCAATGCCCATGAACAATGCGAACGCGAGGAAAGAGGTGTGCGCCGGTGCGAGCGTGGGATAAATGAACAGAGCCAAAATCGTGCCCAAACAAAACGGGAGGATGATGCTCGCATGGCTCACCAACACCGCGGCGTGCGCTCTCTGGCGGAGATGCTGCAGATCCAATTCGACGCCGATCACGAACATATAGAGAACGACACCGATCTGGCTCAATAGCCTCAAGGTGCCCATGGAAGCTTCGGGAAAGATGAATGCCTGTGCCGCGGGCAGCAGCAAGCCCAGCAAAGAGGGGCCGAGGACAATCCCAGCCACCATCTCGCCAATGACGGCAGGCTGGCCGAGCTTCTGAAAGAGTACGCCGGTCAAACGCGCAGCCACCAGGATCACCGTCAATTGCAACAGCAGAATTCCCAAGGGATGTTGCAGATTCTCGACTAAAACACTGATCGCGCCGCCGGCGGAGGCCCCCGCTGCAGGTGTGGCCCCGGGGAAAACGTTCAGCGGCTCGGATTGCGTGCTTTCCTCCGAGGGCACGGCACCGGGCTGCAGGCGCGCGCCGTATTGCAGGGTGAAATAAAGCCCAGCGCCGCAGACGAGGAGAACGGCGAAGTACAAAAGAAGGTTTTTGCCCATTAATGCCTGCGCCCTTTCGCGACCACCTTGCGAATGAAAGACATTTCTTGCAGCGTCGATCCGACGGCCAGGCGCGCCTCGCGCAACAACAAGAGGCTGCCGTAAAGCAAGGCGCAAGCGCCGCACAAGCCTGAGACCACGGGAATCCAACTGTAACGCCACTGCAGGGCGGCGATCGTGCCAACGACGATGCTGGTCATGACCAGCAAGCCGATGGCGGCATAGAGCGCCGTCATCGCCGTGCGCAGAATCAAGACGCGCGAGGTCAAAATCGACAATTGCTCGACGATGAGCTGCTGGCGCGAACGTTCATCCTCGCCTTGCAGCCGTTCCGCTTCGAGCGCCAGCACGCGCACCCGATCCACCACGCGGCTGAGCCGGTTGGAGGTGGACAGCACGAGAGTGCCCGAAGCCGAGATGAGCACGGCGGGGGTGATCATGGCGCCGAGGATTTCGTGGGCGGAAGGGCCTATGTTCATAGGTAAAACTCAACCGTCTCTGCTATAGCCAGCGTCATTTCAGTGAGTTTGACACGAGAACCGCATACCTGGATAACTTAAGTAGAGATCAGTTGTAAACAAATCCCTGTAACCATGACTTTGTAAAAGTTGAGTGAAGATTTTATCTTAATTTCAACCCTTCTGCTCTGAGCACATCCAAAATTGTGACACAGCGAATTTTATAAGCCTTGCAAACATCGGGTATTTTAACCTTGTGCGGACCACCACTAGGTTTCTCTTCCGTTACAACTGTGCTTGATTTCACCATAGCGGCTGCAATAATAAATGGATCGGCGCCAGATTTTCTTTTCTTCAAGTCAACAAGATGCCCGAACGCATTCAAGATAACTGACGCTTGCGTTTGAATCTGTTGATCAAGGGGGAAGAAAACATTCCTGTGCTTACTGGCCCATTTTAGCAGAAAATCATCCTGGTATTTTAACTCTTCAAAAACATCTTCAACCGAACCAGCCACTCCACTCTCGGTAAGATTCTCTAATAAATCCCATACACCGGGGAAAATATCAATTGGATAAACGCGCTGGCGAGTTGTAAAGGAACAAGTATCTACTATGTACTTTGGCGAAGCTAAATTCATCCTTCTGCCCCGTATGATTCCAAGAGATCAGTAACCCGGTCAAGGTGCTTTAAACGAATACCTAAATAATCTATAGCGTCGCTGGGCGTTATCAGATCCGAGCGGAATGCATCCATAATGGTACGAACATAAAACTTCCCTGCCGTGCTCACTAGATCAACAGAAGGTGATACAAATCCCTTTCGCTCAGACCGAGCCTTGAATTCATGCAAGTATTGCTTTCGTTTCATTTCATAGAATTGGTGTGTGGTCAAACCCAATATTTGAAGCCGCCTAACAATGGCCTCACGACTAGTACAATACACTTTAGAGAGTGCTGCGATTTCTTCTTCGGACCATTCCGTGGAAAGACCATGCGTTTGAATGATTGGTTCATCGAGCAAATGATTTCGCGGAACTAAGCCGCCCCGGCAACGTTACTACAAAAAACTTCAATTTTAGATGCTTCCGGGGGTATGTCGCCAAGAGTTGTCATGTCGCATAACCCACCAGTACGCAGCATAATATGCGTCAATTCATGTAACATAGTAAAAATCCGCCCAGGATAGCTGTCCTTACGATTGATCACAATTATAGGTAAAACAGGCTGGCTCAAAGAATAACCACGTATTTCACCAAGCGGAATTTTCGCAGCTTGAAAAATCAAGATTCCAGCCGATTCAAGCACCTCGCGAATTCGATTAAATGCAATGCGATGCTCCCGCCATTCCTTTTGTTTTTCAAAGGTGATTCCCAATAATTCGCGGACCTCCCAACCTGACTCTTCGGGATCAGATTCCAAATTTGCCGAGGCTGTAAATTCTACTGGTGCCTCGCCCTGCTCAGCGTAAAGATCCAAGACAATTCCACGACGCTCCCACGCCGTACGAATATCAAGGGTCAATTCAGGAGATAAGCTGACAACGGTTGCTCCAGAATTGCGTCGGTAATCATTGGGAATAGGAATATCAGATTTGGGAGGGTGTGGTAGGTAGAAAGCAGCAAAGGATTGATTGTAGATTTTGGAAAGTTTTCTAAGCTGCTTGACTGTAGGAAGAATTTCTCCAGACTCCCATGAATCAATTCTCTCCGTCTTGACATGGAGTTTTTTTGCCACTTCTTCAATGCTCATTTGAGCAGTTACTCTAGCCCAAACGAGCATGTCCGGTCTAATATCTGCCTGGTTGCTTCTGCTCATATTTAAGAATATGGATTTTTCTTACAAAAACATAGTTCATAGCTAGCCGTCCACTCCAATTGGAGCTCATTCGCCAAGGAAGGAATTTGGAAACGCCTTTCACTAAAAATCAATGCCTTAGCGTAATTCCTTCCTTGGAAGCAACAGCTTAGATTTTCCCATCCATATTCGGCTCCACCATAATCGCTGCAATCACCGCCGCCAGCAGGCTCAACGCCGCGGCACAATAGCACACCGCTTGAAATCCGAATTCAACGTATAAATATCCGCCGATCGCGGCGCTAAAGGCAATGGCAGTTTGCGAAGTGGCGTTGCGCAGCGCAATATAGGCGCCGCGCTGCAAGGCGGGCGCAAGCTCGGATATCAACGCTTGATAGGCGCCTTCGCGCGAGGCCAGCATAAAACCGCCGGCGCCGAACAATGCAAAAACCTGCCAGCGGCTACCGGCCAGCGGCACCAGCAGCAGAATGCCGATCAGCAACAAGCTGCTGGTGATGATCATACGGCGCTTGCCAATGTGATCCGACAGCCAACCGCCGCTGATTCCGCCAAATGTGGAAAACAAGCCCGTGGTCAGAAACACCAATCCAATGGTCGAAATGGGCATTTGAAATGCCGACGCCAGATAGGCGCCAAGATACGTGACCAATCCCGAAGCTGTAGCTGAATAGGTGACGGCCAGCAACAGGCCGCGGCGCGTGCGCGCAACCGCCCAATAGCCGAGGTACGTGCGCAACTGCTGCTTGATCGCCAGCCACACGGTCATATCGGAAAACGCGCTCGTTTGACGCGGCTGGGATTCTACACCGCGCCCGTTGATGAGCACGGCGAGCGGCGCCATGACCAGGGCAATGATCACATAAATCGCCCGCCAGCCCCAGTGCTGCGCGATCCACGTGGCCGCCGGAATGCCGATAATAGCCGCGGCCGAGTACATCATGCTCACCAATCCCATGGCGCGGCCGCGTTGCTCGTAGGCGAACAGATCCGCCATTTGCGCCATCACGCACGCCGAGATCGTACCGCCGCCCAGTCCGGCGACGAAGCGTGCAAGCAAATACAGGCCGAAATACTTCGATAGGAAAACAACAAGCGCGGACAGTGTGAAGGCCACTGCCGCGAGTCGCAAAAAGATCAATCGCCCGAAATGATCCGAAAGCGGCCCGACCGCCAGCGTCCAGCAAGCGGCGGCAATGGCGTAAACCGTGACGGCAAAGCCGGCCCTGGCCGTCGAAATCTGAAATTCTTTCGTCACTTCCGGCAGCAGCGGAGAAATGATTTGCGCGTCCAGAATCCCCAAAAAGATGAGGAAGAGAAGCTGTCCGACCAACCCCCATCGTATCGTTGCGGCGGTTACCGGCGCAACGCCGGCCTGGTCCAGGGTGATAGGATGACCTTGTTGTTCAGCCACGGGTTTCTTTGAGATTCATGAGGAGCTTACCTGCCTTCATAGTTCGTTACGAAATAATCGTCGATCAATCCTGCGGATTTAAGGCTGTCCGCCGCGAGGCGGGCGCGCCGAGCGGAAGAATACTTGCCTACACGCACGCGATACCAGCCACGGGAAGAGCGCGGCTCCAGCACGTATACTTCGAGCCGGCGACGTTGCAGCAGGCCGGCAGCGGCGTCGGCGCTACGTTTGTCTTTGAGCGCCACCACTTGCAGCGAGAAATAGTGCGTCGTATCAGCCCCGGCAGAGGCCGCCGGAGCAACGGGCCCGGCTTGATTCGAGAAAGAAATGGAGCGGGTCAAATAAATGATGCCAAACAGGGCCAAAATCATGAAGCCGAGGGCGACTTCGCGTTTGTAAGGCCGCAGAAGTGAGATGCCATCCCACCACCATTGGCGCACTTGAAATCGCCAGTGTCCCACAAATTCTCGCCCCGCTCTTTTTTCGGGGTTCTTTTCTGAAATCAGCCAGGCGTTTTTTTCTTCGGGCAAGATTTGGCCCGCGCGCGCAGCGACCTGCTGCGCAAGCGCGTCGCGCCGGCGTGATTTTTGAAGAGCTTGATGTACGATATACAAGGCCTGGCGCACGCGGGGGTCGCGCGTCGTATCATGATCAAACGCCTGCACCAGACACCAACCAGTGAATTCGTCGCGGCGAGGGTGGCGTAAAACTTTTGGCAGGCAGAGCGTCAGAATCTTATCCGTCAAAGGCCCGCCGGCGGAGAGATATTTCGCATAAAAATACTCCGCGCGATAGTGCGTTTTCTTTTCTTTCAAAAAGTACTCGACAACAAACGCAGGGAGCGTTTCGTCATCCGGGCGATAATCCAGCAGCTCCTCGGCGAGATTGGCCGTTTCCAACGTCAGAGTCTCTTGATTCAACACGTAGGATTTAAGCACGTGATAGGCTTCTTCCGGGCGCACGCCGGAACGCATGGCGAGCATGAGCTGTTCTTGAAAATCGCTGCGCTCGGGATGGTCGGCATAAAACGGAAAATAGCTGCGCAGCAGTTGTCGCTGCAAGCTTTGTCGCTTTTTCTCCGACAATAATCCGCCGTGCAACAACTGCATCAGCAAGGTGAGAATGTCCTGCATTTCCGTTTCGCGATTGGCTTCCAACAGCGCCTTGCCGCGATCGAGCAAGAACGTGAAGCGCCGGGCGCCTTCGCGCGTGAGCAAGTGGCTGGCGAGTGCGAACAATATCACACCCAGCAGTGCGACGACCACCTCGTCGAATACATTGCTTTGCAGCAGGAAATACTTATGCACGAGCCAAAGCATAAAGAACGCTGCGGGAATCAGCGCCAGCAGGCTCCAAAACAGCCGCAAAACAATCCATCGAAAAGTGGTCATTCTGGGTAATGCAATAGATTTTTATAAGGCATTAGTGATTTATGGTGTTCTTGCGAACCGAGTGAAGAAGTATCTCGATTTATAGTTTACAGTTTTGCTTCAGACTGCAGCCATCCCTTGTTCGACGATGAATCATTAAGCTAAGAAGTCCAAGCCGGTTAAGATTTGCTATCATCTTTTCTCGCATCATTGTTTTTTAACCTACTGTTTCAGCAGCGAGCCAAAATGGCGACATCACCGATACAAAATTGAAGAACCAGCAGTAAATTCAACACTCGCTGACTATTGATAGATGAGGCCCAATGTATCCAATGAAGATAATCTTGTTGTTTTCCTCTGGATAAAAATAAATCCTCCAAGCTCCTGGAGTAAGTCTGATATGCCAGCTAAAGACACGATCGATACCGTCGGGGCAACGAAATGTGCGCTGTTGACTGTACCTGTTTAATGTAGCGGAGCTCTCCGTGGTCGTCCTGCTGGGCAGCCGGTCCGGTGCGAACGGGCCATCGTTCCAGCCGTTGCAGTAGTTCTGAAATTCAAACATACGCTTTTTGATTTGTCGAAAGGCAGGATTCGTTGGATTTAAATTAATGATCTGGTCCCGGACAGCTTCACAAAAATGCAAAGATGGAAAGAATTCTTGCCTGCGGTACCACAAGTCGTTGACATCCCGGAGTTCATCCTGCCGCCTTGTTGTGATCCATTGCTGGTGTTCAGGAAGATGCGACGGCCTGGCAGAGTGCTTGACGAGAACGTCTTCTTCTGTAATGTTCCCGCTCTGATCCAACTGAGCCATCGTGAGTGTAATTACGCTCCGGTCCCAAATATTCGAGCTAAGAATGCTTACTGCGAGCCCATCGAGCAGATAACTGATTCCAAGTCCAGAAGCGGGCTGCCCCTGAAATGAAAAATCCGAAATTTTTGCTTCCTCGGCGATGGCGGAAGATTCTAGTCCTGCGAGGTAGGGGATTTTGGTGGAAAGTGTGCGCAAGAAGCTTTGTTCTTCTTTCGTCACAGCATTGTCTGTAAGCCAATTAGATAGAGTATAATTAGGCGCAAGCTCCATCGCATAAAAGTTCTCCTGTGTTCGTAACGATTTCCCAATGCCATAGCTAGCAGCAGAGACGAGCGTTTTGACAAGGCCGGTCATCAAGTTCATTGCAGCGTACCGGTCTGTTGCCTTTGTCTGATTTGAAACAGACAAATCATTGAACACCATTTCAATGTCCACGTCAGTTCCCCAGAGGCTTCAGCAATTTCTCCAAACTTTTGTCCCATTCATCGAAAAAACCTTCTGGCCAATAATCGATTCTTCCGTTTTGATCCATATTGGGTGTCGCGACCGTAGTTCGACTGCCAGCAGGATAATCTCGCCTTTCGAAAAAGTTCAGCGAGATATGTTCAGCAGAGAGTCTCCCTCCTTGGACTGCGATTCTGATTCCGTTTAAAATGTGATCACTGTGCGTTTCAACAACAACTTGAATGCCGTAATTGGCTGCCAACGCCAGAATCTCCCCTATGCGAACTTGGCCCTGCGGATGAAGATGCGCTTCGGGATTCTCCAACAATACCAATGCTCCCTGCTGTGAAGAGAGCAACGCAATTAGTATCGGCAGAGTGTACGTGATACCAAATCCCACGCTTGTGGCCCGATAAAAGTTGCTGACTTGCTTACCCAATGCAAATGAATACTGCAAGTTCACGAGATCCATTCCAGAATAGGAAGTGACGTGTATACGTGTTCCGGGACTGATCTCATTCGTCCAAGCTTCAACTTGGGCTAAAAGTGAATTGGATTTTGCCTTGAAGTGTTCCATAGAATTGTGGGGGATCTTTTCTTCTCCAAAGAGTTGGAGGAAGTGTGCGGCGTATTCACCCCGGCTACCGAGCTGGCGTCGTTGACGGGCCAAATAATCGGACATTGGAAACCAAGTTCGCGGACCGATTCGTTCCGCCTGCAAATAATGGAAATTGTCCGTGAACAAGCCGGATTCGAAGATTTCTTCGGGTATTTCCGCGGAGAGTTGATTCAATACATCGGCTTCGTGATTGTAGTCAAACGTCCATTTTGCCTGTAAACCGTTCTTGAGTTCAATATCGATTTCAATTTGATTCTCCATTGCTCCTTCATAAAGTATATCACGGGCAGTGCCGAGTTGTACCAACTCACCGTTCAATGCAAGCCCATTCTTCCTCAGCCAATCCCGCAAATGGGATTGCCGCAGAAGTAGCATTGCCTGTAGAATCGTCGACTTGCCCATACCATTTACACCCGTGAGAAGTGTCAATCTTTTGAAGTATAGTCGTTGATCTTCAAAACACTTGAAGTTTTTTAGCCGTAGGGAATCAATCATGACAGCACCTCTTGGATAAGAGCTTCGATGCGAGAGAATCGAAGCCTCACTTTACTTACATCGCCAGTTCCCTGGGAGACAGCTTTTTCAAAATCTGTGTTCTGCATCAATAGAATAAATTTTTTCATTAATGTGTCTTTGCGGCTGATCAATCGCTGCAGTTGATCATCGGTCAGTTTGTCCAGGTTTACCGACCAGGCTTCGAAGAGTGCTTTGTTGATCGGATGGCGACTGAACTGCTTACCATAATACTTTCGAAATGCAAGGTTGCCAAATATCTCTCGAGCGGCTTTCATGGAGTGCAGGAACCTATCCTTCAGGTTTTTTAAGTCGCGATTCATCAACTGATTAATTTTGGCCATTCTATCATTCAAAAAAGCATCTAGGTCAGGAACTTTGTACTCAGAGTATGGCACAATCGCAAAGGCCAAAAAACGCAAAACACATTCTCTGTCCGCCATGCGTTGATCACGAATGCCATAGTCTGTTGACAATTTGAATTCATTGGAATCAGCGAGTTCAGCGAGTAGTTGTGTTGCTTTGCCCTGATTAAGTGCGTGCCGAATTTCTTGCGCGGATAATGGCAAACCTCCTGTATTTATGCGCTTAAAAATGGTGTATTTTACTGCTGCTGGTGTTCCTTTTTCAATTAAATAAGCAGTAATTTGTGTCTCTAGAATACGTCTTTGAAAATTGCGAGGCAGTTTATCAAAAGTTTTATCATGAAGATGAGGAAGAAATTCAAGCTCGGTGAGTTTGAATTTCTTATCTATTACAAAACTCTTGATCGTAGTAATTCTTTGTAAGCCGTCCACTATAAGCCATTTATCCTCATTAGTTGCATCCATATAAAAAGCCGGAAGTGGAATTCGGATCAGCATTGACTCGATCAAACGACTCTGTGCACCTTCGGTCCAGATGCCCGCTTTTCGCTGAAAGCCTGGGGTTAGATCGATTTCGGCTTCCTTGATGCGGGAGACAATAAGATCTACTGTCATCGGCTTGGTCTCTACACGGATTAGTGTGGGATCGAAGGGCCTAATGATGGTTTCTTCGCTATGCGTTTCTTCTGTTTCAACCCCGGTCGACCCGTCATCAACTAGATTCCCATCTTCATGAGGCTCCTCTTTAGCTTTGTAATTAGATTTAGACACAGACATACTGACTTCTCCGCGAGTATAGTAACAAAAACAAATTACAATCTACGTGTATAGGAATCAAGGTTTTCTCTATTTGGGTGAAACAAATTGAATCAATAAAGCATCGGTTTTTTTGCTCACGGCCAAAAGCCATCCGATCGCCCCTCCGCCGGCACAACGACGGAAATGCCTTCGTCCGGATTGGATACTTCATTGCCCGTGATTGGATCGACGTACAAAGTTTTCAAGCCCTCCGGCACGGCGAACTCGCGGCTGGGATAAAGCTCGATGGCACGCTTCATGAAATTGGCCCAAATCGGAGCGCCGCCGCGCGCGCCGTCAACTTCGCGGCCGTCTTTTGTGCGCATGACGGAGTCGCGGTCGTATCCCACCCAGACGGAGGTGGACAGGCTCATGGTAAAACCGGTGAACCAGGCGTCGGTGGCCTCCGTGCTCGTGCCGGTTTTGCCCGCGGCTGGCGTGGTGAACCCCAGGCCGCGAATGACGCGACCGGTGCCGTTGTCGATCACTGCTTTCATCATATCGAGTAACTCATAGGTTTGCACCGGATCGAAGCGCGGCTCGCCCAGGCCGAATAGGCTCACGGCGGAATCCAACACGATGCCGTTGAGGTCTTCGACGCGTTTGATCGAGACCGGCCGATGATACTCACCGGTATTGGCGATCACGGCATAGGCCGCCGCCATCTCCATGGGTGAAACACTCGAGGTGCCGAGCGCGATCGACAACACTTCGTCCAACGGCGCCGTGATGCCGAAGCGCCGCATCGTCTCCACCACTTTGCTGGGCGTGGCCTGGTCGGTGAGCTGGGCCGAGATCATGTTGATCGATTGCATCAACGCGGCTTTCAAAGTCAGCGGACCACGATAGCGCCGGTCGAAATTGCGCGGCCGCCAGGGGCGCGTGCCGGGCGGATGGAAGGTGGTGGCCGTGTCATAGACAACGGTGCGCGGCGTGACTCCGAGTTGTTCGATGGCCGTCATATATATGAAAGGCTTCACGCCCGAGCCAATATGGCGATTCTCGGTGATGGCCCGGTTGAAGCCTCCCGGCACGTATTCGCGGGCGCCGACCAAAGCTTTGATTTCACCGGTGGGAACCGCCACCACTGCCATGGCCCCTTGCAAAGAATTGCGCGTCGAATCCAGCGTGGCTTCTAGCTGTGCCACGCCGTTGCGCAATTCTTCCTCGGCGAGGCGTTGCAACGCTGGATCGAGGGTGGTATAAACACGCAGACCGCCGAACTGCACCGCCTCGCGGCCGTAACGCGTTTCGGCTTCGGAAATGATATAGTCGATGAAATCATTGCCGAGCGTGCGCCGCCGCGACAGGCGCAGGGAATCGGCGAAAGCCCTTTGCATGTCCTCCGCTGTAATGAAGTCGTTATTCACCATCCGCGCGAGAATGAGCTTCTGGCGCGACTTGGCCCGGTCAAAATGCGAGAACGGATTCAAATTCGACGGCGAGTTGACAATGGCGGCGAGCATGGCGGCCTCGGGAAGATTCAGCGCGGACGCCGGTTTGTTGAAAAATTGTTGCGCGGCGTCTTCTACGCCGTAGGCCGCGCCGCCGAAGTAAACCAGATTGCAGTACGCCTCCAAGATCTGATCTTTGCTGAACGTGGTTTCCAACTGGAAGCTGATCAGTATTTCCTTCAGCTTGCGCAGAAGAGATTTTTCAAAGGAAAAAAAGAGATTTTTTGTGAGTTGCTGCGTGATCGTGGAACCGCTTTGCAAAGAATGGCCGCTGAGGCTGCGCAGCCCCCCGCGCAACGTGGCGAGTCTATCGACGCCGTGATGCTGATAAAACTCGCCATCTTCCGCCGCGACGACCGCTTTCAAAAATTGCGGGCTGATTTTCTCAATGGTAACGTAGGAGCGGCCGCCGAGGCGGTAGACCAGGCTGCCGTCGGCCGCATAGATTTCCGTTGGGCGGGCATAGACCAAGCTGCGCAAATCTTCGGGGATGTAGGGCAAATCCTGCAATACCACGAAAAAGCCGATGATCGCGGCGAGCAAAAAAACGGTGGTCACGACCACGAGGCTAAAAGTGAGACGGGCTTTCATAAGCGCGAGTGTGGGCAGCAAAGGGAATCGTCCATTGTTCCGGCAGATAATAGATGCGCGCGCGGGCATCATCGAGCGCAAAAGCGGTTTCCACAAAACCTGCGGTGACTTCTTGTGAAATTGCCACGCGTGCGATAGTGGCGCCGAGATCGGTGAGCACCGGCAGCTCACGTATCATGCGCGTGCGATCGTCGATAAAGAGCCGATCGAGAATCTCGAAAAATTCGGCGCCGGTCAGCATGTGTTCTTTGAACCGCTCGGCGATCCGCAAATCGAGCACGACTTCGCGGCCATGATTGCCCAGCATGGCGACCTGCTCGGATGACAACTCGCTACGGTAAGCGACTTGCTGACCCGGGGTGATCAGAACAATCTCCAATTTATCCTGCCGCCGCTCGACGAGCACCTCCGCCAGGCCCTGCGCTCGCGGGATTTTCATCAACTCTTCCGCCGGCACAACCAGGGGGCGAAAAAACTCCGGCAGGCTTTGATACACGATGCCGAACTGCTCCGGCGATAACGTAATGCTGGGATTCACACTCAGAAATGCGATGAGCTCGTCAAACGTGGTGATGCCGGAGAGGGCACGCACGCGCTCGCGCATGGTGCGGGTGATTTCTTCGACTTTGGTGTGCGCCGCCAAACGATTCTCACCCTCCTGCCACGTGCGGCCGATCTTGGGCCGCCCGGAGTTTTGCCAGACCAGATAATGGCCGATCGCGCGTTCGACTATGTTGAAGGCCACTTCCGCCACCAGCACAAGCGCGATGACCGCGCCGGCGATGAACAAGGGCTTGCGCGTGAAGCGGAGGTATTCGGCCTGGATTTCAGACATGATGAATCATCTCCATTTTACGACAGGCTCGTCGCACCGACACAACTCCAAGGGCAATATACTCATGCCAATAACCGCACGCAAGGGCTGAAAAACAGTTATGGGCAGAGTGTAAAACGAATTTGTTTATCATGAAGTGTGGCGCGCCATGCGATATCTGTGAGGTTACAGTGATTTGCTCGAGCGCGCACGCAAGCCATTCTTCATCAGGCATACCTTTTTGCCATCTCATACAACATATCTTGTGAACGAATCACTGTCCCCGCGCTTTGTTTGCGCACATTTGTTCCATCCGGCTGCAACACCCGCGCTTTGACGTTATCCGACAACTGCAGATCGAGCATCTGCCGCACCTGCTTGCGCAACTCCGGTGCGAGAATGGGAAAACCGACCTCCACCCGGCGGTCGAGATTGCGCGGCATCCAATCCGCACTCGCCAGAAAGATCTCCGGCTGCCCGTCGTTCTCAAAATAATAAATGCGTGCGTGCTCGAGATAGCGATCGATGATGCTGATACCGGCAATATTCTCGCTCAATTCCGGCACGCCCGGCCTCAGGCAGCAGATGCCGCGCACGATAAGCTGCACCGGCACGCCGGCCTGGCTGGCAAGATAAAGCTCGTCGATCATGGCAGTATCGACCAGCGAATTCATTTTGATGATGATACCGGCACGTTTTCCGGCCGCGGCGTGCGCGGCTTCGCGGCGGATGCGTTCGCTGAAAGCGCGACGCATATGGTTCGGCGCGACCAGCAAATGCCCGTGGGCGTCGCGTTCGGCATAGCCGGTCAGCATGTCGAATACGTGTTCGACCTCGACCGTGAGGTTTTCGTTGGCCGTCAATAAACCGAGATCGCCGTATACTCTCGCCGTGCGTTCGTTATAATTGCCCGTGCTCAAGTGGCAATACCGGCGCACGCCCTCGGCTTCCCGGCGCACGATCATGGCCAACTTCGCGTGCGTTTTCAAACCGGGATAACCATAAATCACGTGCACGCCGTCCTTCTCCAGTTTGCGCGCCCACGAGATGTTCGTTTCTTCGTCAAAACGCGCTTTCAATTCCACCAGCGCCGTGACGCGCTTGCCTTTCTTTGCGGCGCGCCCGAGCGCTTTCGCAATCGGCGATTTGCTCGATACGCGGTAAAGCGTGGTCTTGATGTCGCTCACCTCGGCATCTTCTGCCGCCGCTTCGAGGAATTGCACGACATAATCGAACTTTTGATAGGGATGATGCAGCAGGATATCCTGGTTGCGAATCACGGCAAAAATATCGCGCGTGCTTTCCAACGTAGCCACCGGCAGAGGCGGCATAGGTGGATCTTGGAGCTCGGGCACGTCGAAGCCCGGGAATTGCATGAAATCCGAAAAGGAATGGTAGCGTGCGCCCGGAAAAATCTTGGCGGGATCGAGTTTGAGCTGCTCGACGAACATTTGCAACACGCGCTGCGGCATGGCGGGATCATACAAAAAGCGCGTGGCGGTCCCTTTCTTCCGCTGTTGCAAGCTCGCTTCGATGGTTTCCAGCAAATCTTGCGCTTCTTCCTCGATGAATTCCAGCTCCGCATCCCGAACGACCTTGATTTCATAACAGCCCATCACGGTCTCTCCCGGAAAGACCTCTTGCAGGTTGATGCGGATGATATCATCCAGCCGGATAAAGAACTTTTTTTCATCCGCAGAAGGCAACGACACAAACCGGCCGAGCGCGGGTGAAGGAATCTGCACCATGGCCAGGCGCAACTTCATTTTGAGCTTGGATTTTTTGCGATGCCCCAACTCCACGCAAAAGTAGAGTGCTTTGTTTTCCAGTCGTGGAAAGGGGTGGGTGGCATCGAGTGCCAGCGGCGTCAGCAGAGATTTGACGTTTTTATTGAAATATTTGCTGGCGAACGCGACCTGCTCCACCGACGCCGTCGTTTCATCGATCAGATGAATATTGTTGCGCATGAGCTCCGGCATGATTTGTTCATTGAAACACTTGCCAATACTCTCGTGCGCGTGATTGACCTTCGTCGTAATCACCCCCATAACCTCGCGCGGTGTGAGGCCATCCGGCCCGGGCAGCGCCACGCCGGCTTCGATTTGCCTTTGCACGGTGGCGACGCGCACCATGAAGAATTCGTCCAGGTTCGAGGCGTAAATCGCGAGAAACTTCACGCGTTCCAGAATCGGCACGCTCTCGTCGCGCGCTTCTTCGAGCACGCGCTCGTTGAATTCCAGCCAGCTCGATTCGCGATTGAGGAAGCGCTCCCTGGCGGGAAAGCTACTACGCAATTGTGCAAACGCATCGGAGGTTTTCGTTTTTTCGTTGAACTTTGCCACGGAAGGCGATGAGATCATATTTAAGTCTCTAAATGGTTAGATTTTGCACACAACAGCAAAGAATCTCACGCAGAGACGCAATAGTTTTGCCCGTAATCGTTTTGCCTTCTTAAGAAACAACTGAACGGTCATAAAAACCTTTGCGATCCCTTTGCGTCTCTGCGTCTTTGCGTGGGCTGTAATTGGTTATGTCTCGTTGCGATTTTTCCGTTGCTATTCCGCATGAGATTTATGAAATTGCTCAACACTCTCCGCAGCAAATGGTTACATAAAGAATAAAATAATCGCTGAAATGCAACCAAAATTACGTGATGCCTCTCAACACGATTTTGGGACGGAATCCGGCGACGAGGACAGAAGATGGTTTTGTCCACGCTGCGCGCTTGTTCCCTCGTCATGGTTTTCTCTTTGCTCCGCCACCGCACTGCTGCTCACCCTGCTCTCTTGCGAGTCACATAACTCCACTGCACCCACACGCTTTGCCTTGCTCGCTCATGAAGAAACTCTCGCGCTGCGCGGGAGCTGGGAATTTCATGCCGGAGATCTGGCTCCGCAGGATCTTTCGGACGCGCGGAACAGTATGTGGCAGATACGGCCCGTTCCCAGCTTTTGGTCGCAAATCGGCAGCCCTAGCACCGGCATTGCGTGGTATCGCACACGACTGGAATTGCCCGAGACGTTGGAGCGCTCACAGCATTGGGCGCTGATTCTCCGGCAAATCGTTACTGCAGTAGAGATCTATTGGGACGGAAATTTGCTGGCCCAAAACGGCAAAGTGGGTGCGACGAAATCCGAAGAAAAGGGTGGCTGGGAGGATCACATTTTTGTCGTACCCGCGGAGGCATTGCGAACCGGCGCCCACACGCTCGCGCTGCGGGTTTCCAACCATCATTGGTTTGATGGCGGCATGTTTCAGCCGCCGGTATTCGGCCGCTATGAACTGCTTTTGGAGCGCCACGAAGCGCGCAGAGCTTTCAATGGCTTCGTTGCCGGCTTGTTTTTGCTATTTGGCATTTTTCATTTTATCCTGTTTGTGTTTAACCCTTCTCAGCGCGAATACTGGCTGATGGGCGTGCTGTTCTCCAGCGTCACGGGCTTGGCAGTTCTTTTTGAGCTGCCGGACTTGTTCAATTTGAATGCTCGCTTCCCGCAAGGCCGATCGCGGCTCATTTGGCTGTTGATGATGGTTGTAGTGGTTCTGATGTATCGCTTTCTCACGACACAATTCGAATACCGTCACCGCGGTTTGACGCAACTGATGGTCGGCGGGTCGTGCCTGGTTTTGCTTCCGGCTCTGGCACCCGTCGATCTGCCCCACTTGAGGGTTTTTGCCGCTCTGCGCGACTATTGGTTCGTGGTGACGTTGTTCATCGGCATTTACGTCATCATCTGGGCCGTGCGTCATGGCCGGCCCGGCAGCCGTGTGCTGGCCTGGGGGGTCTTGCCCTTGGCAGCAGGCGGCATGCTGTCGACCCTTCGCTACGAAAGTATATGGGCCTTTGCCGGCTTCACATTGTTTGCCATGACCATGGCGATCAGCTTGTCACGCAAAGTCGCCGGCATTGCAGCCGAAGTGCGCCGGAGCCGCGATGTTTTCCGCTTGTTCGTGCCGGAGCAATTGCTCGACAAAATCGCCACGAAAGGCCTGGACAGCATCAAGCTCGGCAGCGCGGAGGAAGGCACGGCCACAGTGCTGTTCACGGACATCCGCTCCTTCGCTTCCATTGCGGAAAATCTTTCGCCCGGCGAGACGCTGTTTTTTTTGAATGATTTCATGCAGCGTATGTCGCCCGTGATTCACGCGTACGGCGGGTTTATCTGCCAATTCGTGGGCGACGAGATCATGGTGATTTTTTATACACCGGAGCAAGCGACGGCCGCGGTGCGCTGCGCCGTGGCTATGCGCCAGGCGCTGGCCGAGCACAATCACGAACGCAGCAATCGCGGTGAGCAGCCCATAGACGCCGGCATCGGCGTGAACACCGGCCGTGTGATTCTGGGCACCATCGGTTCGGACACGCGTATGGAATCCTGCGTGATCGGCGACACGGTGAATCTCGCCTCGCGCATCCAAAGCTTGACCAAGCGCTATGGTGTGAAAATTCTGATTGCAGAAGCGACACTGCGCGATCTTCCCAATCCCGCTTTATTCAACCATCGTGAAGTCGATATCGTACAAGTCAAAGGCATAAGCCGGCCCGTGGCGATTTTTGAAATCTTCGACGCGGATGCGGAAATCATCAGATCACAAAAACAGCAGGGGCTTTTCTCATATGTGGAGGGGCTGAGGTTATTCCGTGGCCGGGAATGGGAAAAAGCGCGCGAGTGTTTTTCCGTTTGTTTGAGCCTCTGCCACGCAGATGAGATCGCGCAAATGTACGCGCAACGCTGTGAAGAATTTTTGCGTACCCCGCCGCCAGCGGAATGGCACGGCGTGACCGTGTTGCAAGAGAAGTGAACATTCCTGAGCACGTTATTTGGCGCTTTGTAGTTCACTTTGATGGATGCCGGAGCGAGATTCTGCGCAAATGCAATGTAACTATTCTTCAGCCCTTTCATTTGAGTGCAAATAACCATACGGAGTCTTTCGATTTAGTCTTCACCGCATAATTTTTAAACGGAGGAAGGAACGCTGTGGATCTCAAAGAACGTTTGCAAATCCTGCGTAAGGGTTTTCATCCGACCTTTTGGGTGGCGAACACTTTGGAGCTATTCGAGCGCTTCGCTTTCTATGGCTCGAAAGCAGTGCTGGCCGTTTATCTCGCGGACAAAATCGGGCTGGGGCCCCAGGACGCCGGCTCACTCGCAGGGGTGTTTTCTGGCTTGATTTTTTCTCTGCCGATCCTTGCCGGCACTTTCGTGGATCGCTACGGCTTCAGAAAAACCTTGATGGCGTGTTTTACGCTCTTTTGCGTCGGCTATTTTCTCATCGGGTTCGCAGGATTGGAAGCCGGGCAGGCGTTCGTCGGTTCCATAGGCAAGCGTACCTATACGATCGCGGTGCTGGTGCTCACCGCCATCGGCGGGTCGCTGATCAAGCCTTGTATCGTCGGCACCGTAGCGCGCACCTCCAAGCCGGACACCAAGTCGCTCGGCTATTCCATTTACTACACCCTCGTCAACGTCGGCGGCGCGATCGGGCCAATTTTAGCGTTGCAAGTACGGCAGAATCTCGGCATCGAGTACGTTTTGGTGATGTCATCGCTCACTTCTCTGCTGCTCTTGCTCGGCACTTTTTTCTTTTTTAAGGAGCCGCCGGTGGAAGAGCCGATTCCAAACCGCCGCACGCTCGGCCAGGTGTTCCGCGATATGCTGCTCGTTTTCGGCAATCTGCGCTTCATCAGCTTCCTCGTGATTTTTTCCGGCTTCTGGATCATGTTCTGGCAGATTTTTTATTCTTTCCCGTTTTATGTTCGAGATATTTTGCACTACGAAAAATTTGAAGTTTTGGAAACCGTTGACGCGTGGACGATCATTCTCGTCACGGTACCGATCACCGCTTTGGCGAAGAAATTGAGCCCGATCACTGCCATGACGTTGGGATTCTGTTTCGCCAGCGTCTCGTGGCTGATTATCGCTGCCTCCCCGACGATTGCGGCCGCTATTTTAGGCGTTGCTTTGTTTGCCATCGGTGAAGCCACGCAATCGCCGCGTTTCTATGAATACGTCGCCGGCCTCGCGCCCAAGGATCAAATCGGTACGTTCATGGGCTTCGCCTTTCTTCCGGTGGCCATTGGCTCGTTTGTGGGCGGTCCGTTGGGCGGCTGGCTGGTGCAAACCTACATGCGCGATACCCTGCGCCCGGAAATGATGTGGTATATCACCGCCGGTATCGGTTTTGTTGCAACCGCTTTGATGCTGGGCTACAATACTTTGTTCGCAAAGCGCGCGGCCTGAGCCCAATACTGATCATCCAATAGAGCACTACGCCGGAAGGTCAGGCGAGCCGCTGCAAAATGAAGGGCGCAATTATAGAAATTAAGGTAACAGTGCACTAGCCGCCGAATGTTCACACAGGAACCGATAACATCTTGCGGAAAGCCATGAGCCTCAAGCGATTTCTCAACACTGCGCTTTTGCTTTGCTGCGCATTTGCCGCGTGCAAGCGTCTTGAGAAAGACACGCCGCCGGCAGTGCTGGAAGCGATTGCGGCCGTGCAGCAAAAATATTGTCCGGACCGCCGGCTCTGCGTGTTCGACATCAGCGTACAAATGCGTGGCGCCAATCTTACATTGATCGGCGAAGTGTCGGACGCTTCCGCGCGGCGCGAGATTCTGCAAACCGTCAAGGCCGCGGTGAGCAATTTCAAAGTCGAGGAAGAAATCCGCCTGCTTCCCGACGCCAGCCTGGGGCAGAAGCGCTTCGGGCTCGTTCGCGTCAGCGTTGCAAATCTGCGCGGCAAGCCCGCCCATGCCGCCGAGCTGGTGCATCAACAACTCATGGGCAGTGTTCTGCAATTGCTGAAAACGGAAGGAAATTGGTATTACATCCAGGCCGAAGACGGTTATTTGGCCTGGGCGCCAAAGGGCTCTATTTACGTTACCGATAGTAGCGGCGTGGCGGCGTGGCGTGCCTCAGAGCTGGCTGCATTTGAGGGCATGGAAGGCGTATTGCGTACCGATCCAACAGCAGAGGCGGCGCCGATTTCCACGCTGGTGCTGGGGTGTGTGGCGCGCAAAATGGCGGAAGTGAATGACGCGAATGCCTCCTCGAAGAAAAAATGGCTCCAGCTCGAGTTGCCGGATGGCCGCATAGGTTTTGTCGAGCGCGAGCTCATGGCAAGCGTTCCGGAAGTCTTTGCCCCGGCGCAGCGCTCGCCGCATCAAGTCATTACGCAGGTCCGGCAATTTC
This sequence comes from bacterium, assembly GCA_050732395.1. GTDB lineage: Bacteria > Zhuqueibacterota > Zhuqueibacteria > Zhuqueibacterales > Zhuqueibacteraceae > JBIOXB01. The sequence continues at coordinate 6,904 of JBOHQX010000408.1, read as the reverse complement.
TTGGAATCCCCTATTTGTGGGGCGGGACTTCGATTAACGGATTCGATTGCTCCGGTTTTACTCAGATGGTTTTTCGCTTGAGCGGCGTTTCTTTGTTGCGCGATGCCAGCCAGCAGGCACGCCAGGGCGGGCCGGTCGATCCCGGGGATAAATTCGCCAATCTCCTGCCCGGCGATCTGCTGTTTTTCGGCGACCATCCCGGCAAGATCACGCACGTCGCCATTTCGCTTGGCGGTGCGCGCTTCATTCATGCTTCGGATTTCGTGCAAATCAACAGCTTGAATCCGGAAGATGACGATTACGCCGACGATCGCCGTAACACTTTTCAGTTCGCGAAAAGATTCTTTACGCCCGCGGCGAGCAATGGCAAGCATTGATGTAAATTGGGCAAAAGCTGGTCCGAAGTATCCTTGCAGAGCTGTTGTCAATAAGTTACTTTGCCTCTATGTGACGGGCGGTAGCCAGAACATTGCCATGCGACGAGTCGACAAAACTTTCAAGCCGGAGCATGCATGCCGGAAACATCACATTACTATTGGACTGGATTTTTGACCTTCTGCTTCATCGCGATTGGCATTGGCTATATTTCGTATCGCCGCATTCCTGCCCTGGCCCCGGACCATCACGAATTCTGGACGGCCGGCAAAAAAATCTCCGGTTGGTCTGCCGGCCTCTCGATTTCAGCCAGCATGATGTCGATCAGTTGGTCGTGCGTCTATGGCGTGCAATTGCTTTATTGGTACGGCGTGGGCGGATTGTGGCTACTCGCCATCCCTTGGCTGCTCGCGATGGCCGGTTTTTTCGCCGTGGCGCCGCGCTTACATCGCATGACTTCCTTTTCCCAGCCGGAGATGGTGGGCGCGCGCTTCGGTCTGCGTGCGCGGCAATTGTTGGCGCTGCCGTTGGCGTTTGTTTATTTGGTATGGTGCGGCGCGGAGATATATGCCGCGGCGCACGTGCTTGCACCATTGCTCGATACCTCGCGCGCACTCATGCTGGTCTTGATTGCCGGCACGGTCGCGACTTATTCCTATTTGGGTGGCCTAACCGCCGTCGTCGCCACCGACCGTTTTCAATATTTTCTCGCGGCTTTTTTCATTGCCACGATCGCCGGTTTTGGAATGAATGCCGTCCTGCAACGCGCCGATTTTTTTGATTTTCTCTCCTCTCTTCCCACTCCTCCCAAAGCGCAAGCGCCTGCGACTTCGCTGCGTTCTACCGGCTTGGCGTTGATGGTGATGACGTTTATTGCCTATTTGCCGGGCTGGTCGGTGACCACGGATGTGTGGATCAAGATGCAGGCCACGCGCAACAGTGCCGAAGCGCGCAAAGGAGTAGCAATCGCCGCCTTCAATTCTTTGGTGTTTATCGCCGTCTTGCCGCTCTGCATCGGCCTGTCCGCGCTTTATCTCTATCCGCCGCAAAACGGCGTCATCCCCGAAAGATTGCAGGACGGCGCGCGCATTTTCACGGCGATGATGCAGGATTTCTCGCCCTTGAGCTTGAGCGTATTCCTCGCGGTGGGGCTGGCTGCCGTGGCGATGTCTACGATCGATACCACCGGTAATGTACTGGCGCTCTCGCTTTCCTATGACTTGCTCGAAATCTCAAACACGCGCTGGTTATCTCCTCATTTGCGCACAAATTTGCCGCGATATATCACGCTGTTGGCGATCGCATTGGCGTTGCTTTATGCCTTGTTTATTGAATCGCTCTGGGATATTTTTTATTTGTCTTCGGGGATCTTGACCACAACCATTTTTATTCCGATGGTCGCGGTTTTTATTCCCTCTGCAAAGCCGAGACAGGTCCATGCCGCGATCCTCACTGGTTTTGTCGGCACCCTGTCGTTCTATTTTCTTGAAACACGCGGCTATCTCGCCGGCTTGCAACCGGATTGGCTGGCGGCAACGGGATTGGGGTATATTTTGTGGGGATTCATCGCGGCGGTGCTGGCGTTTATTGGTTTTGGCAGGATATCATCAACCAACTCTCGAGCGTTGCGGCATGAGGGCGCAGAAGTTGGAAAAGCTTCTCCGCCGAAGTGACGCCGAAAGCACCGCGTTTCGCCGAATGGCCCTTCTGCAGCTTGCAAACGGATGGCTTTTTGATGCTTCGGCAAGACTTACCAGGATTCCTTCTGAATGACAACTTTTGTCGGCAATACTCATTCCTGGAGAAAACTCCATGTATATTGATAAGGATCTTTCTCGTACTCATTTGAGCGTGCTGCTATTGTTGCTGCCTATCAACATTGCTTTGGCTTATCCAGTTGCAGCATCTCACGATCCAATTGCCTCTTTGAAGACGGCGCTGCAAGAAGGCGATGAAGCCTATCGACGGTTCGACAACGTCACCGCCCTTGCCGCGTATGAGCGCGCGGTGCGCCTCGATTCCACGAACTATCAAGCGCTTTGGAAGGCGACGCGCGCGCATGCCGACGTCGGTTTTGCCGGCAAAGGCAAGGAACAAGAGCAGAATTATCGCGCGGCGGAGATACTGGCGCGCCGTTGCGTGGCCTTGCATCCGGATTCGGCGGAGAGCCATTTCGTGCTGGCGATGGCCGTGGGCAGGGTGGCACTCAGGGTGGGCGGCAAGAAAAAAATCGAGCTTTCAAAAGAAATCAAAGCCGAGGCCGAGCGCACATTGGCGCTCGATCCGTGCCATGACGGTGCCATGCACGTTATTGCCCGCTGGCACTATGAGCTCGGCAATCTCAGTTGGGTGTTGAAATCTTTTGCGAAAGTTCTCTACGGCGGCGTGCCGCCCAGCGGCGGAAATGAAGAGGCACGGCGATGGTTTGAAAAGGCGATTGCGTGCGATCCACGCTCGCCCTTGCATCATTTGTGGCTGGGGAAAACCCTGCTCGAATTGAAGGAGAATGACCGCGCACGGGAGAGTCTGGAGGAATGCCTGCGTCTGCCGCCGGTGTATTGGGATGACGAGGCGAATAAGCGCGAAGCCAAGAAATTATTGAGCGAAATCAAAAAGAATTGAATCAGTTCGACCATTTACTGCCTGTTGGCCATTAAGAATCCGCCACCATAAATAAATTTGCAACAGAATTGTTTGCCGGTAGTATATCAAATGAGATTGGATCAAGTTGCCGGTCGTTACAACTATATGGCATTGCTCAAATTGGTCTTTTTCGCTGACCGTTATCATATAAGAAATTACGCAAGACCGGTTTCGTGTGATGAGTATTATGCGCTAAAGCTGGGGCCGGTGCCTTCAAACTTGAAAGATATTGTAGACGTGGAAAAATGGAACCAGACACTATTTCAGAAAATCGTAGTCAAAGCGCCATCCAGCAAAGCGCTCTTCGCCCTTGGACAAAGAGTAAATCAAGCCGAATTCCAATTTGACCGTGTGCGGATAGCGCATTTTGAGATAAGGCTTGAGCAAAAGGCCAAATTGGGTGAGCGCAGCCGTGGCCTCGATGACATCATTTTGCTCACGGGCAGAATCTTCCCAGGAGCTGGTATTCAGATTTGTATAACGCGTGTAATCAAAACTTGCTCTAGTTGTAAGGAATTCCGGATTTCAAGGATTTCAACCCCTACTCGATCTGCTATGGCTTGACCGTGGCATTGATGCTGGTTGGGTGTTGCGGGTTCTTTAATATAACCGACGACGAACGACCAACAACTAATTTCTATCGTTGCAGGATCATCTTCTTCACCTGAGAAAAATTGCTGGCTTGAAGTTGATAAAGATAAACACCACTCGTTACCGAATTACCATTCTGGTCCTTTCCGTCCCAGCGAACCTGATGATAACCCGCCTGGGATTCTGCCTCCACCAAGGTGCGAATCTCTTCGCCGAGGAGGTTAAAAACTTTTACCACGACATGGCTGGCTTTGAGAAGCTGGAAGCGAATCTCAGTTTCCGGATTAAAAGGATTGGGATAGCTCTGCATCAACTCAAATTGAGCCGGATAATCGGGCGAGGCTTCCTGAACTGATGAAATTGGAGTGGTTCCCCGTTCAATCCGGCCAGATTGAAACTCAAAAAAAATACCAGATCGGCCCGTTCCAGTAATGGGATGAAAGATAGTAATAGAGGGGTTCAGAATTCTGATGCCGAAGTTGCCGACATCGGCCAAAAACGCTGCTGAGACTGCCTGAACCTCAGGTGAACTGCCATGAGAAGAATCTGCTGGAATGGCAAAACCAGTTACTGAGAATATGCTCAACAGAGAAGTTGAATAATCGATGATCACTGTATCTGGTGCGTTCAATCCCCCACCATTTTTTCACCGTTCAGCTCGAATATGAAAGTTTCGCCGTTATAGTAGCGCGTTTCTACAAGTCCATTCATCATCCAGTCCTGCCCCTGAATATCATTTCCAAGAGACAGCAGCCCAACTTTTACCTTCAATTGTGAGATTGAAAATCCATTCTCTTGAAGTGCTGCCGTGAACAGTGGAAAACCGGTAACCGGTTCCATGCCACTACAGAGCGCCGCATGGGATGAGGTGTCAATGTTGTCGTAATCAAGCGAAGCGAAGTAATATAATGCACGGACACCACCCAATCCTGGAACAAGATGCGCGGTTCTTGCGGGTTCGGGACCAGACCCGTCAGCGTTCCAAGCGCCTATGCCTTCATGGTTGGCGCCAAGACCGGAAATAGGGATTGCAGATTGCGCTGACACGTTCTTGATAAGACAGGTGAGCGCAATAACAAGCATGCTCAGTGGCCGCAGGTTGCGCGTGACTCGCTTCATGATACCCTCCTTGAAAATTATGGGAAGAGATAAGTGGATCGATTTCGTCGTGAGTGCACGTTTTACCCATTGCAGGATGGCAGTTTTGTGCATTGCGCTCGAGCAAGCGACAACCCAAATTACAAAATAACTCACTTTCTCCTCAAGACCTGAAATCGCAGGTGGTTTTCGCAAGTCGAATTCAAACGCGGAGGATATGGACGATCGCGCCACTAAGCGCCCAACGAAGACCAAAGTTGCTTCACAAAATGCTCCACTTGAGCTTGCTTGTCTTCAGCCTGTACGAGCATATGCTTGCATTCTAGTGGCGTCAATTTCAGCCGCTTTTTAAAGGCGGCGCGAAAAGTCTTGGAATAAGTATACCCGGCCTTGACACGAGCCAGATCAATCAAATCGCCATTCGCGCTCAGCAATTTGATTGCTTGTTCCAGCCGAATGGTTTCGATCAGCTCGTGTATGCCCATCCCATAAGCCGTGTAAACAACTTCCCGCAGGAATGAAGTGGATTTTCCCATCTTTTCCGCCAGCCAATTGGCATTGAATTGCGGGTTTGAATAATTCTCCAAGATCATCTGCAGAACTGCATCAGCCAAATTGGACATCGGTATCCTCCCATTTTTTAATCTTGTAAAAGATTCGTTTTTTTGAGAATGCGTTATGGTTTGGGTTTTGAGAGTCGGTTATTAGATGTCCTCAGACAGCTAAATTTTTCTGTTTTCTGAATGTTGCCCCGGCAGAAATACAGACAGAAAAATGAGGGACTGGAAAATGTGTAAGACGAAATCCGACTCGAGCACCAAAGTTTCATAAAATTTGAAGAGTCATCGTGCTCAAGTCGGAGTTTCACTCGTTATGCTATTGAATGTGACCTCGACTGGACGCAATTAGCCCTGGAGAAAATCCGTGGAGCAATACTCACTCAAGTAAATGGTTTCGCCGGCGGTGAAGGCAAAACCTGAAATGGTGTTCCATTCGCATCGAACGGCTCGGTAACGGCGAGGGATTGTGGTGGATTGGTCAGCGCAACGGTAAGAGAATGCTTTGCATGTCAATTGCTCCTTTTTTGAATTTTGGAATTCCATCACTCCAACACGCCATTATTCCAGCACGCCAATCTCACCGAACCAACGCCATCTGTCGCGTCTGCACGAGATTCCCGTCCATGCCTTTAACGGGATCTGCAACGCGCAGTTGATACAGGAACGTGCCGTTGGCGACCAACTGGCCTCGCTCGTTGCCGCTGTCCCAAGTTACCACATAGCGCCCTGCTTGCTGACGTTGATCCACCAACGTGCGCACGTGGCGGCCGAGCAGGTCGTTAATGACAAGCTTAACCTCAACCGGTCTCACCAAATCATAACCAATACTACAACGTTAAGTTGAATGGGTCAGTTTTTGCTCCAGACGCCGTTTACGGTGTGACCGATAAGCGGCATAGTTTTGTTGTTGTGTTCTTTGAATCTCTTGGCGGATTGTTTCGGCATTAAATTTTCGCTTGGGCAAAACAATGGCCAGAAGTTGTCGGACTTGAGAGACGGTCAAAGTGGGGGCATCCTTGCCTAGCCCGATGCGGGTGCGCACCAGAAAATGATGCGACAACATTGTCATGGTCATGTGATGATGCCAACCGCGCCAGCTGCGGCTTCATACTGATCCATGCTGATCCATACGCAATTCGCCTTTGCACTCTTCAATCACAGTTTCTACCGCCCAACGCCAAGCGGTTAATTCCGCAATCTTGTTGAGTAATTTGGTATCACGCCAAAGGTTTCATCGCCAAGAATCCACTGAAAGGGTAGGATTTGTTTGTCGAGCAACGGTGTGAGCATTGACCAACCCAGGACATTTTTTGGTCTGAGGTGTTAGGTCTTCAGGCACACCCCATTCTTTTCGCAAGTCCGCGTGCTCGGGACTGAACCAATCTTCCGGCATAAATAAGCGCCCATCCACCAGTGTCTGGCCCTTATTACTCGCAAAGACAAGAAGAACACTGGGCTGCAAGTTCCATGAGCATGTTTGGGATTCATGCTCATGGAAGCTAGAAAAAATGTTACTATTCAGCTCCTATTTCTTGTAAGCGGATTGAACGGATAAAGCGGATTTCTAAAACTTGTTTTACAGAATCACTATCCGTTCAATCCGCTCCATCCGTTTACTCTTCTTTTTTGAGCTGAAT
>JBOHQX010000407.1:0-41293 GCA_050732395.1 bacterium | reverse complement strand
GGTAGAGCACTTCCTTGGTAAGGAAGAGGTCACCGGTTCAATCCCGGTCGTGAGCTCTAAAGGGATTGCCAGGAAACGAGCGCTCGCGCAGCCTTGTGCATGGGTTGGCAAGCAGTGCCGGGGTTTTGGGACTGCGCTATGACTAGATTCGCGTAAAGAAAGTGAGAAGACCGTGCGTGAAATAATCACACTCGAATGTGGCGACTGCAAGCGCCGCAATTATTCGATGACGAAGAATAAGAAGAAGCACACCGCCCGCGTCGAATTTAAAAAATTCTGCCGTTTCTGCGCGAAACACACCACGCACAAGGAAACGAGATAGCATAGGGCAAAAAGCAAAAAGAAATTGCCGTTTGCGCTTTGCTTTTTGCTCCCCCATAGGCCTGTAGCTCAATTGGCTAGAGCACCGGTCTCCAAAACCGGTGGCTGGGGGTTCGAGTCCCTCCAGGCCTGCTTGTTTCATAAGAACAGCTCGAAACGAAGACACGCATGAAAAAACTCTATGAAATGCTGCGCGCGTTCGTATTGGACGTGAAAGTGGAAATGGCCAAAGTGAGCTGGCCCACCCGCGATGAATTGAAGGGTTCCACCGTCGTGGTCATCATCGTAACACTGGCGTTTGCCCTCTTTACTTTCGGCATTGATCGCGCGCTGTCGTTTTTGGTGCGCTTGCTTTATTCCTACTCCGGCAGTTGAGCGAAATCGTATATTTGAGAGATAGTATTCAGTGGAAGAAGTCGTAGACAAGAGCGCGGAATCGGGGACAAAAAAGTGGTACGCCATCCACGTGTTGTCTGGCCATGAGCGCAAAGTCAAAGCTTATCTCGAAAATGAAGCCAAGGCTTTGGGATTGTCCGATCGCATTGCAAATATTCTGATTCCCTCTGAAGAAGTTACGGAGATGAAGGAAGGCAAGAAGCGTACGCGCTCAAAAACCTTCTTCCCCGGATATATGCTCGTTGAGCTGGAGTTAGGCAAAGAGACGCAGCATTTGGTACTGAATACGCCGGGCATCACCAACTTCGTCGGCCCCAAAAACAAACCCCAACCTTTGCGCCAGGAAGAAGTCGATCGCATTCTCGGCAAGGTGCAGGAAGGCCGCACCCGCGAGATTCTGGCGGTACCGTTCAAAGTGGGCGATCCCATCAAAGTCATCGACGGGCCGTTTCGCGATTTTACCGGCTTCGTGGAGGAAGTGCACGAAGATAAGAAAAAGGCCAAGGTCATGGTCAGCATCTTTGGCCGCTCGACGCCGGTGGAGCTGGATTTCTTGCAAATTGAAATCGAGAAATAAGAAAGAACAGGAATATGGCTAAACAAATCATCACGCAAGTGAAACTGCAGATTCCCGGCGGGCAGGCGAATCCCTCGCCGCCGGTTGGTCCGGCGCTCGGCCAGCACGGCGTGAACATCATGGAGTTCTGCAAGAGTTTCAACGCCAAAACCTCCGACCGTCCCGGCCTGGTGATTCCGGTGATCATCACGATCTACAAAGATCGTTCGTTCACGTTCATCTTGAAAACGCCGCCGGCGTCGGTTTTGCTGGTGAAAGCCGCAGGGCTCGAGAAGGGCTCGGGCGTGCCCAATCGCAACAAGGTCGGCAAAGTGACCAAAGATCAAGTCCGTCAGATCGCCACGCAGAAGATGGAAGATCTCAATGCGAACGATATCGAAGCCGCGATGCGCATGGTTGAAGGCACGGCGCGCAGCATGGGAATCGAAGTGGCATAGCGCAGAGGGCAGAGCGCATAGCGTATAGGGCGTAAAGATTGGAAATACGCCATGCGCTTTGCTCTATGCTCTATGCGCCGAAACCGAGAAAGGTCAATCATGAAAAGACGCAGTCGCAGATATAACGAAGCCGCGAAGCTGATTGAAGCGGGCAAGGAGTATTCGCTCGAGGACGCCGTCGTGTTGCTCAAGAAGCTTCCGAGGGCCAAGTTCGACGAATCTATAGAAGTGGCGGTGCGCTTGGGTGTCGACCCGCGTCACGCTGATCAGGTGGTGCGCGGTACGGTAGCGTTGCCGCACGGCATCGGCAAATCCGTCCGGGTGCTCGTGATGTGCAAATCCAACAAAGAAAACGAAGCGCGTGACGCCGGCGCCGATCACGTCGGCTTCGAAGAATATTTGAAAAAGATCAATGAAGGCTGGTTCGATTTCGACGTGATCATCGCCACGCCGGACGTGATGGGTGAGCTGGGCAAGTTGGGTAAGATTCTCGGTCCTCGTGGTTTGATGCCCAATCCCAAAAGCGGCACCGTGACGCTCGACGTCGGCCAGGCCGTGAGAGAAGTCAAAGCCGGTAAAATCGAGTTTCGCGTGGACAAGAGCGGCATTTTGCACGTCAATATCGGCAAGTCTTCTTTCAATGAAAAGCAATTGACCGAAAACATTCGGAGCTTCATCGACACGGTCGCGCGTTTGAAGCCGGCCTCGGCCAAGGGCCAATATTTTCGCAGTATCACCGTCTCCAGCACGATGGGTCCGGGCATTCACCTCGATCGCAACGTGGCTTTGGGTGAAACCAAATAATGACACAAGAAAATAAAATGCAAGACGCCAGAATCATCCCTCCAGAAAAGCAGGAAGCGGTCGCGCACATCGTCGGCAGGCTCTCTTCCGCCAAAAGCGTGTTTTTGACCGACTATTCCGGTCTCACTGTTGAAGCAATTACCCTCTTGCGACGAAATTTGCGGAAGTCCAACGTCGAATTCTACGTCAGCAAGAATACTTTGGCCCGACTAGCGGCGCAGCAAGTGGGGTATAAAGATCTCGTTCCCCACCTTGAAGGTCCTACCGCGTTGGCTTACGGCATGGGGGATCCGGCAGCGCCCGCCAAAGTGATCACGGAATTCTTGAAGAGCAACGACAAACCAAAAATCAAGGCTATTATCTTCGAAGGCAAATATTTTGAAGCGAAAGCCTTTGAAGATATCGCCAAGCTGCCCAGTCGCGAACAATTGCTGGCCCGCCTTTTGGGCAGCTTGAATTCGCCGGTGACCGGACTGGCAAATTCGTTGTCAGCTATCATGCGCAAGCTGGCTTACGTGCTGAATGCGGTGGCCGACAGCAAGAAGGGTGCTGGCGACGCGCAGTAAGGCACCGCTTCCGGCATCATGGTCCGCACCAACCCGAAAGCGAATACATCGGGATTGTGAACTGCGGGCGCAGCGCAAATTTCTATTTTCGTGAAAATACTGTTCGTAGTAGCGCCTTTAAGCGCTATGAAGGATTAAACGCCAGCCCCTAATGGGAGGGGCTACTACAAACAATCTCAAATTCGTATTAAGGAGGTTTTTGTGTCTACCAACGGCAAACATGCAGAAATTTTACAAGCGATCGAGAGTATGACCGTGCTCGAGCTTTCCAATTTGGTGAAAGCGATCGAAGAACGCTTTGGCGTGACCGCGGCAGCGCCCGCCATGGCGATGCCCATGGGCGGCGCCGTCGGCGTGACCGCGGCTCCGGTTGTGGAAGAAAAAACCGAGTTCGACGTGGTCTTAGCCGGCGCCGGCGCGAACAAGATCAACGTGATCAAGGTCGTGCGCACGCTCACCAATCTCGGTTTGAAGGAAGCCAAGGACCTGGTCGACGGCGCGCCCAAGACCCTGAAAGAGGGTGCAAGCAAGGAAGAAGCGCAAAAGATAAAGCAACAGCTCGAAGAAGCTGGCGCGACTGTTGAAGTGAAGTAAGGACGGCTCTTTCAACAGCAGTTTTGCTTTTCACGCGGTTATTTGAGTGAATGATTCGATGGAAAATGTCAACGGCAAGCGGTACTCTTTTTCCAAGCTCAGTTCGGTCATTGATTTGCCGGACTTGCTGGATATTCAATTACGTTCCTTCAACGAGTTTCTCCAGATCGACGTCGAGCCGGCCCGGCGCGTCAGCAAAGGCATGCAGGCGGTATTCAAATCGGTGTTTCCGATTTACGACAGCCGTGAGAATTTTTGCCTCGACTTCGTGGAGTATTATCTCGAGAAGCCGAAGTACGACATGGACGAGTGCCAGGAGCGTGGCGTCACTTACTCCGTGCCCTTGAAAGCCAAGCTGCGGCTGTCGGTCAAAGATGAAGACAGCGGCGAATTTGGCGAAACCACTGAGCAAGTCGTCTATCTCGGCAACATCCCGTTCATGACCACGCGCGGCACGTTTATCATCAATGGCGCGGAACGCATCGTTGTGAGCCAGTTGCACCGCTCTCCCGGTGTGTTCTTCGATGAGCTGAAGCATCCCAATGGCTCGAAAATTTTCTCGGCGCGTATCATTCCGTTGCGCGGTTCGTGGGTGGAGTTCACCACCGACATCAGCGACGTCATGTACGTCTATATCGATCGCCGCAAGAAATTTCCCGTGACGACCTTGCTGCGCGCACTAGGATATTCCACGGACAAGGAATTGTTGCAGTTGTTCGATTTGATCGAGGAAGTCAAGCTCACCAACGCGAACTACAAAAACTACATCGGGCGATCGGCCATCGCCGATATTGTCGATCGCGAAACCGGCGAGATCCTGGTGGAGCGCGATACGGAGCTGACCGAGGAGTTGCTGGAAAAGCTGCGTGCGGCCAAAGTCAACGCGTTGCGCTTGCTGAAGCAAGATAGCCCCTACGGGCCGGAAGTGATCTCGAATACGATTCGAAAAGACAGCTCCCGTTCGCAGAAGGAAGCGCTGGAGTTCATCTATCGCAACTTGCGCTCGGGCGAGCCGCCGGATACCGACACCGCCAAGCAATTTCTAGAGCGCATGTTCTTCAATCCCAAGCGTTATGATTTGGGTGAGGTCGGGCGTTATCGCCTGATCAAAAAGCTGGGCTTGAACATGCCCGAGTCCACGACGGTGCTGACGCCGGAGGACATCATTGCCATCATCAAGTTCCTGCTGGATATGCGCAACGGCCATCGCACCGCGGACGACATCGATCATCTCGGCAACCGCCGTATTCGTACCGTGGGCGAGCAATTGTCGCAGCAAATGAGCGTGGGCCTTTCGCGCATGTCACGCACCATCAAAGAACGGATGAACCTGCGCGAGAACGAAAATCTCACCCCGCAAGATCTGGTCAATGCGCGCACGATCATCTCGGTTATCAATACGTTCTTCGGCACGAGCCAGTTGTCGCAGTTCATGGACCAAACCAACCCGCTGGCGGAGCTGACGCACAAGCGCCGCCTATCAGCGCTTGGCCCCGGCGGCCTGACTCGCGAGCGCGCCGGCTTCGAGGTGCGCGACGTGCATTACACGCACTATGGCCGCTTGTGCCCGATCGAGACCCCCGAAGGTCCGAACATCGGCTTGATTTCGTCCCTGACCACGTTCGCTCGCATCAACGATTTCGGTTTCATCGAAACGCCGTATCGCCTGGTGAAGAACGGCAAAGTATCCAACGAAATCGAATATCTGTCCGCCGATGATGAAGATTTGCACGTGATTGCCCAGGCGAACGCGCCGCTGGACACGAAAAGCCATTTTTTGAGCGACCGCATCAAGGCGCGCATCAAAGGTGAGTTTCCGATCGTGGCGCCGCAAGAAGTGCATTATATGGACGTGTCGCCGAACCAAATCGTGTCCGCAGCGGCCGCGTTGATTCCGTTTCTGGAGCATGACGATGCCAACCGCGCGTTGATGGGTTCCAACATGCAGCGCCAGGCCGTGCCGCTGTTGATTCCGGAATCGCCGCTGGTCGGAACCGGAATGGAAGAGAAAGTGGCGCGCGATTCGCGTGCGATGATCATCTCCGAGCATGACGGCGTGGTCGAGTACCTGGAGACCGGAAGAATTATCATCAAGAAAGACGGCCCTTCCGGGCGCGGCAGGAAGACCGACCCGGATAGCTTGCTGAGCTTCGAGGAGTCCGATCTCGTGGCGTATCGCTGTATCAAGTTCATGCGTACGAATCAGGACACATGCATCAATCAGCGTCCGATCGTGAACGTCGGGGATCATGTCACCAAGGGCCAGGTGCTGGCCGACGGCTGCGGCACCCAGAATGGCGAGCTCGCGTTGGGCCGCAACGTGCTGGTGGCGTTCATGCCCTGGCGCGGATATAATTTCGAAGACGCGATCGTGATGTCCGAGCGCGTGGTGCAGAAGGACGTCTACACCTCAATTCATATTGAAGAGTTTGAATTGCAGGTGCGCGACACCAAGCGCGGCGAAGAAGAGCTCACGCGCGAGATTCCAAACGTTTCCGAGGAGTCCACCAAAGACCTGGATGAAAACGGCATCGTTCGCGTCGGCGCGGAATCGCAGGCCGGCGATATTCTTGTGGGCAAAGTGACGCCGAAAGGCGAGACCGATCCCACGCCGGAAGAGAAATTGCTCAAAGCGATTTTCGGCGAAAAAGCCGGCGACGTAAAGGACGCTTCGTTGAAAGCGCCTCCGGGTTTGAAGGGCATCGTCATCGACACCAAGCTGTTCTCGCGCAAGAAAAAGGACACGAAGACCAAACGCCAGGAAAAGAAGAAGCTCGACGAGATCGAGGAATGGCATACCCGCGAGTTGCATCGCGTCAAGAGGTTGCTGCGCGAGAAGCTGGCACATTTACTCGAAGGCGAAATGTCCGGCACGATCCGCGACCTGGCACACGGCAAGGTCATCGTGCGCGCCAACACGGAACTGACGTCGGAGCGCCTGGAAGAGCTCGATTTTGACAAGCTGGATCGTAGCGAAGGCTGGACCGAGAAAAAACGCATCAACGAGCTGGTGGATGCGGTCTATTCCGCATACGAACGCAAGGCGCAAGAAATCGAAGAAGAATACGAGCGTCAAAAGCTCAAAATCGTCGTGGGTGACGAGTTGCCGCCGGGCATTGTCCAGCTCGCGAAAGTGTATGTCGCGAAGAAACGCAAGCTCATGGTGGGCGACAAGATGGCCGGCCGTCACGGCAACAAAGGCGTGGTTGCGAAGATCGTTCCAATCGAAGACATGCCGCATTTGGCCGACGGTACGCCGGTGGACATCGTACTCAATCCGTTGGGCGTGCCTTCGCGTATGAATCTCGGCCAGATTTTCGAGACAAACCTGGGCTGGGCCGCGGCCAAGCTCGGCTTAAAATACGCCACGCCGGTGTTCGACGGCGCTTCCGATCAGGAAGTGCTGGAAGAAATGCACAAAGCCAACATTCCCGAAGAAGGCAAAGTGCAGTTGCATGACGGCCGCACGGGCGAGCCCTTTGATGAGAAAGTAACGGTGGGATACATCTACATGATGAAACTCTCCCACCTGGTGGAAGACAAGATTCACGCGCGCTCGATCGGTCCATATTCGCTCATCACGCAACAGCCTCTGGGTGGCAAGGCGCAATTCGGAGGCCAGCGCTTCGGTGAGATGGAAGTGTGGGCATTGGAAGCTTACGGCGCAGCATACACGTTGCAGGAGATCCTCACGGTCAAATCCGACGACGTGCGCGGCCGTTCGAAGGTTTATGAAGCCATCGTGAAGGGGGACAATCTGCCTGAGCCCGGCCTGCCGGAATCGTTCAATGTTTTGATTCGAGAGCTGCAAGGACTCGGATTGAACGTCGATCTGCTAGATGAGGAGGGCGGCAACGGGCGGATGTAGGCGTGCCCAAAGCAAATCGCATTCATGCGTGCGCGTTCGCAAATGGCGTGCGCGCACGAGAAACGAAGTGCCATCTGAATTCATCGTATGGCGTGAAATCCACGGCTGACCGTTTCCCAGACAAACGGAGCCGTTGCACATAGATTAAACCTGCGGATCGCAGGGAGGTCGACCTTGACATATTTCATGAAGCAAGATACCACGATGCGTCGCAACTTCAATGCGATCGGCATCAGCCTCGCCTCGCCGGACAAGATTTTGGAGCGCTCACACGGCGAAGTGACCAAACCGGAAACCATCAATTACCGTTCTTTCAAGCCCGAGAAAGACGGCTTGTTTTGTGAAAAAATCTTTGGCCCGGTGCGGGATTGGGAATGCCATTGCGGCAAGTATAAGCGTATCCGCTATAAGGGCATCGTCTGCGACCGTTGCGGCGTCGAAGTGACCACGAAGTCCGTCCGCCGCGAGCGCATGGGGCACATCACCCTGGCGGTACCGGTGGTGCACATTTGGTTCTGGAAATCACTGCCGTCGAAGATTGGTTACATCCTGGGGATGAGCGGCAAGGATTTGGAGAAGGTGATTTATTATGAATCCTACGTCGTCGTCGAGCCGGGCAGAAGCGGCCGCTCTCCCAAGGAGTTGATCTCCGAAGAAGAGTTCTTTCAAATCATGGCCGAACACGGCCAAGAGGGAGAGGAATCCGAGGACGGCAGCCGTTTCGTCGCAAAGATCGGCGGGGAGGCGGTTTTGGAATTGCTCAGACGTTCCGATCCGGAAAAGCTCTCGGTGGAATTGCGCCATCAAGTCCAAATCGAGACCTCTTTTCAGCGCAAAGCCGAAGCGCTCAAGCGTTTGAAAGTGATCGAAGCGATCAAGCGCAGCCGGAACCGGCCGGAATGGATGGTGCTATCGGTGGTGCCGGTGATTCCGCCTGAATTGCGGCCCTTGGTGCCGCTGGAAGGCGGGCGCTTCGCGACTTCGGATTTGAATGATCTGTATCGCCGCGTCATCATTCGTAACAATCGCCTCAAAAAGCTGATGGAGATCAAAGCGCCGGAAGTCATCTTGCGCAACGAGAAGCGCATGCTGCAAGAAGCGGTGGATGCGCTGTTCGACAACGGCCGCAAGACCGCCGCGGTGCGCGGCGACGGCAATCGCCCGCTCAAGTCTCTATCCGATATGCTGCGCGGCAAGCAAGGCCGTTTCCGACAAAACTTGCTGGGCAAGCGTATCGACTATTCCGGCCGCTCCGTCATCGTCGTTGGCCCGGAATTGCGGCTGCACGAATGCGGCTTGCCGAAAGAAATGGCGCTGGAATTGTTCAAGCCGTTCGTGATTCGCAAACTGGTGGAGCGCAGTATCGCGAAGACGGTGAAAAGCGCGAAGAAAATGGTCGATCGTCGTGACGGCAGCGTGTGGGATATTTTGGAAGAGATCATCGACGACCACCCCATCCTGCTCAATCGCGCGCCGACTCTGCATCGCCTCGGCATCCAGGCGTTCCAGCCGATTTTGATCGAAGGCAAGGCCCTGCAAATACACCCACTGGTGTGCGCGGCTTTCAACGCCGACTTTGACGGCGACCAGATGGCCGTACATGTCCCGTTGAGCTATTATTCGCAAACCGAAACGCGGCTGTTGATGCTGTCGAGCCACAATATCTTGTCGCCGGCCTCCGGCCGGCCGCTGGCGATTCCGAGCCAGGACATCGTGCTCGGCGTGTATTACTTGACCAAGGCGAAAAGTGGCACGCCGGATGAAAACAAGATTTTTGCGAGCCCCGACGAAGTGAATATCGCTTATCATGACAAGAAAATCGGCTTGCACACGCGCATCCGAGTGCGTCGCAACGGCGAGCTGATCGAGACCACGGTCGGGCGCGTGATCTTGAATCGCATCGTGCCCCCCGAAATCGGCTACGTCAACGAATTGCTCACCAAAAAGCGCTTGGAAGAATTGGTTTCGCAAGTCTACAAGCAATTGGGCAATTTCCGCACGGCGCAATTCTTGGATAGGCTAAAGGAGCTCGGCTTTGAATATGCCATGAAGTCGGGCGTCACGGTCGGCGTGCAGGACGTGATGATTCCGGCAGAGAAAGCGAAATATCTCGACGCCGCTTTTCAAAAGGTCAACACGATTCAGAATCAATACGAAAAAGGCGTGATCACCGACGGCGAACGCTATAACCAGATTATCGACATTTGGACGCACACCACCAGCGACGTCGCCGAAAAGATGTTCGAGCGTTTGTCCGTCGATCGCCAGGGCTTTAATCCGATTTTCATGATGGCAGATTCCGGCGCGCGTGGCTCGAAAGAGCAGATTCGCCAGCTCGCCGGCATGCGCGGTTTGATGGCTAAACCGCAAAAGAAAATGACCGGCCAGATGGGCGAGATTATCGAAAACCCCATCACCGCCAATTTCCGTGAAGGCCTGTCGGTGTTGGAATACTTTATCTCCACGCACGGTGCGCGCAAGGGCCTGGCCGATACGGCCTTAAAAACCGCGGACGCCGGTTACCTGACCCGCCGCCTCGTCGACGTGGCGCAAGACGTCATCATTTCGCGCGATGATTGCGGCACGATTCTGGGTTTGCGCATCGGTGATCTAAAGGAAGGCGAAGAGGTGATCGAGCCGTTGCGCGATCGCATTCTCGGCCGCGTGGCGCAGGAAGATATTTACGACCCCGACACCGGCAGCATCATTTGCGAAGCCGGCGAGCTGATTGACGAGGATCGAGCCGATCATATTTCCGATGCCGGCCTCGAAACGGTGTTGATTCGCTCGGTGTTGACCTGCGAAGCCGACCGCGGCGTGTGCGCCAAATGTTACGGCCGCAACCTGGCCACCGGCAAGACGGTCAACATGGGCGAAGCCGTCGGCGTGATGGCGGCGCAATCCATCGGCGAGCCGGGGACGCAGTTGACGTTGCGCACGTTCCACATTGGTGGCACGGCCTCGCGTATCGCGGCGCAATCGCAAGTGGCGGCGAAGCAAGACGGTGTGGTCAAGTTCGAAAACTTGAAATCCGTGGTGTATCACGACGGCACGATTATCGCCGTGGGCCGCAACGGGAAATTGAAAGTGATCGACGAGAACAATCGTACGGTGGCGCAATACATCATCCCCTATGGCGCAAACATTCTCGTCAATGAGAATGAAGGCGTCAAACGCACCAAGGTGCTGTTCCGTTGGGATCCGTACATCGCCAGCATTCTCGCCAACCACGACGGCATGGTGAAATTCGCCGACATTCGTGAAAACGTAACGTTGCGCGAAGAGCTGGACGAAACCACGGGCTTAAAGCAGCGTGTGATCATCGAAACGCGCTTGCGCAATCTCAGCCCGCAGATTCATATCGTGGACGGCGATAAAAAGCTCAGCACCTACATCCTGCCCACGCGTTCTTATTTGCAGGTCTATGACGGCCAGGAAGTGAAGGCCGGCGACGCGCTGGTGAAGATCCCCCGTGAAATTGCAAAGACGCGCGATATCACCGGTGGTCTGCCGCGCGTGGCAGAATTGTTCGAAGCACGCCGCCCGAAGGAGCCGGCCATTGTCAGCGAAATTGACGGCCAGGTCAAGTTTGGCGAAATTCGCCGCGGCGTGCGCAAGATCAATATCGTCTCGCGCGACGGCAAGGAAGAAAAAGTGTATCAAATACCCTATGGCAAGCACGTGCTGGTACACGACGGCGACTATGTTCATGCCGGTGAAAAGCTTTCCGAAGGCTCGATTGCGCCCCAGGATATTCTCAATATCATGGGCCCGAACAAGGTGCAAGAATATCTCGTGAACGAGATTCAGGAGGTCTATCGTTTACAGGGCGTGCGCATCAATGACAAACACATCGAAGTGATCGTGCGCCAGATGCTGCAGAAGGTGAAAATCGAAGATCCGGGCGATACGGATTATCTCGAAGGCGATCAAGTCGATAAGATCCGCTTCCTCGCCGAGAACGAGCGCATTCGCCGCCTGGTGGCCGTCACCGACGCTGGCGAATCCAAGCTGAAAGAGAAAAACCTGGTGGATCCGGAAGAAGCCGACAAGCTGAACGAGAAGCTCAAGAAGGCGAGTAAGAAGCCGATCAAAACGCGCGCCGCACAGCCGGCGACCTTTCAGCCGCTGTTGCTCGGCATCACGAAAGCCTCGCTGACCACGGAGAGCTTCATCTCGGCAGCTTCGTTTCAAGAGACGACGCGCGTGTTGACCGAGGCCTCGATTGAAGGGAAGGTTGACAAGCTGCTCGGCTTGAAAGAGAATGTCATCATGGGTAATCTCATTCCCGCAGGCACGGGTTTGAACAAGTTCAAGCGCTTGCGCGTGTCTGCGGATGGCCAGCAGGTGCGCGAAATTGAAAGCACGCTGCAAAGTGCCGCTGGATAATGTTGGATTGTTGAGCGGGGAAAGTCGGAATTTTCCTCGCTCGCGTTTCCCTGCAAATTTTGTGCAAGGCGGGTCTAAAAAGAGTTGCTTTTTCGAAATTGATCAGTTATATTAACAGTCTTGGATAAATAAGGAGTTTGCGTGCCGACGATAAATCAATTGGTTCGTCTGGGACGGGAGCGTTTGAAGCGCAAAATGACGGCACCGGCCTTGACCGGCGCGCCGCAACGCCGGGGCGTGTGTACACGCGTTTACACCACCACCCCCAAGAAGCCGAATTCGGCGTTGCGCAAAGTGGCGCGCGTGCGCTTGACCCATGGTTACGAAGTCACAGCCTATATTCCGGGCGAAGGCCACAATTTGCAGGAGCACTCGATCGTGTTGATCCGGGGCGGTCGTGTGAAGGACTTGCCGGGCGTACGCTATCATATCGTGCGCGGTGTGTACGATTCCGCCGGGGTCCAGGATCGCAATCAAGGGCGTTCCAAGTACGGCACCAAGAGAAAAAAAGCAGCAGCAGCCAAGTAAGATAGAAGATCATGTCGAGAAGAAAGCGAATCACGAAGCGGGAAGTGTTGCCGGATCCGAAGTATGGCAGCATCCTTGCGACGAAATTCATCAATGGCTTGATGAGCGAAGGCAAGCGCAGCGTCGCGGAACGCATTTTCTACAAGGCCATCGATATGGCCGAGCAGAAAAGCGGCAAGAAGGGCATGGAGATTTTTGAGAAAGCCATGGATCACGTCCGGCCCGTCGTCGAAGTGAAGTCGCGGCGCGTCGGCGGCGCGAACTATCAGGTCCCAGTCGAGGTGCGTTCAGAGCGACAGCAGGCATTGGCGATTCGCTGGCTCGTGGGATATTCGCGCGAACGCAGTGAAAAGACGATGGCCGAACGCCTGGCAGCCGAGATTCTCGCCGCTTTCAATAAAGAAGGCAACGCCATCAAGAAGCGTGAAGACACGCACAAGATGGCGGAAGCCAATAAAGCCTTTGCTCATTTCCGCTGGTAGCCGGTTGGGGTGGAAGCACGGCAGCGTGCGGTGGCAGTTCTTTCTCTTTTACGGAAGAAAATGAAGAGAGGCGTGCAGGCGGTGCTTTTTCGCGTGCGGCAATCTCTTGGTGGAGCGGATTAAGACTCGAATCAAACTTGAAAGGTAACTGAAGAAACATATAACGCAGTTGCATTTTTCTCCACTACTCTGAGGAGAAAAGCAGCTCTTCTTCAGAGAATTCGTGGAGTTTTTTATGTCAAAATTAATCGAACTCAATCGCATACGCAATATCGGCATCATGGCGCATATCGATGCCGGCAAGACCACCACCACGGAGCGTATCCTATTTTATACCGGCCGTATTCACCGCATGGGTGAAGTGCATGACGGCGCGGCGACCACGGACTGGATGGAGCAGGAGCGCGAGCGCGGCATTACCATTACCTCCGCCGCGATCTCGTGCTATTGGAAAGATCATCGCATCAATATTATCGATACGCCGGGGCACGTCGATTTCACCATTGAAGTGGAGCGTTCGCTACGCGTGCTGGACGGTGCGGTTGCCCTGTTTTGCGCCGTGGGCGGCGTCGAGCCGCAATCGGAAACCGTGTGGCGCCAGGCCGATCGTTATCGCGTGCCGCGCATCGCCTTCATCAACAAAATGGACCGCGTCGGTGCGGACTTTTACGGGGCGGTGGGCATGATCAAAGATAAGCTCGGCGCGAATGCAGTGCCCATCCAGATCCCGTTTGGTGACGGCGAGTTGTTCACCGGCCTCGTTGATCTCATTCGCATGAAGGGCGTGGTGTATCACGAAGATTCCTTGGGCATGCAGTGGGATGAGATCGAGATTCCAAACGAAATGAAAGAAAAGGCCGCGGAATATCGCACCAAGCTGCTCGAAGCAGTGTCGGATTACGATGACACGCTGCTCGAGAAGTATTTGCATGATCAGCCGATCGGTGAAGAGGAGTTGAAGGCGGCGATTCGCAAAGCCACCATCGATGTGTCTCTGGTGCCAGTGATGTGCGGCTCCGCTTTCAAGAACAAGGGCGTGCAGCGCCTCTTGGATGCCGTAAATTTTTTTCTGCCTTCGCCCATTGATTTGCCCGACACCAAAGGCATCAATCCCAAGAATGGCGAAGAGATCACACGGAAGCCGGATCCCAGCGAGCCCTTCTCGGCTCTGGCTTTCAAGATCATGACCGATCCCTACGTGGGTAAGCTCACGTACTTTCGGGTTTATTCCGGCAAGGTCGAGGCGGGCAGTTACGTATATAACAGCTCGACCGGTGAAAGGGAGCGCTTGGGCCGCATTCTGGTGATGTCGGCCAACAAGCGCGAAGACGTCGAAGTGGCTCAAGCCGGCGACATCGTGGCTGCAGTCGGTTTGAAAAAGACCAGAACCGGACACTCGCTCTGTGCCGAAAACAAGCAGATCGTGCTGGAATCGATGCACTTCCCGGAGCCGGTTATTTCGGTCGCTATCGAGCCGAAAACGAAGGCCGATCAGGATTTGCTGGGCGACTCCCTGGCGAAGTTGGCGGAGGAAGATCCGACCTTTCGCGTGCGGAGTGACGAGGAAACCGGACAAACCTTGATCGCTGGCATGGGCGAGTTGCATCTGGAGATATTGATCGACCGCCTGTTGCGCGAATTCAAAGTGCATGCGAACGTCGGTAAGCCGCAAGTGGCGTACAAAGAAACGATTCGCAAGAAGATTGAGAGCGAAGGCAAGTTCATTCGCCAGAGCGGCGGTCGCGGGCAATACGGTCACGTGGTGATCGAAGTCGAGCCCAATGAGCCGGGTAAAGGTTTTGAATTTGAAAGCCTAATCGTGGGCGGCACGGTCCCGAAAGAGTACATCAAGCCCACCATGGAAGGCATTCGCGACGCGTTGCAGAGCGGCGTGCTTGCTGGCTACCCGGTCGTGGACGTCAAAGTTTCATTGTTGGACGGCTCGTATCATGAAGTCGACTCGTCCGAGATGGCGTTCAAGATCGCCGGCTCGATGGCGTTCAAAGAAGCTTGCAAGCGCGCGACGCCGGTGCTGCTCGAGCCGATGATGGACGTCGAGGTCGTGGTTCCGGAGGTGTACATGGGCGACGTGATGGGAGATTTGAACTCACGCCGCGGCCGCATTCGCGGATTGGTGCCGCGCAACAACGTGCAAGTGATCGCAGCCACGGTACCGTTGAGCGAAATGTTCGGCTATGCCACCACGTTGCGCTCGATTACGCAAGGCCGCGCGATCTTCACCATGCAGTTTTCGCACTACGATCAAGTACCGAATTCACTCGCCGAAACTTTGACCGATGCGGCCAGAGGCGTGGCGGTAAGATAGATTTCGACCAGGAAGTTTCAGAAGAGCGTTCCCGGAGACAAATGAGGACGAGGATTTCTCTGCTGGAATTTCGTGATTGGAACGGCAGAATGAGCTGCCCTGAAGTTTTCGCCAGAGGCTCATTAAGATAACCATCATGAATTGATCCCTAAGTTTCCGTCGGGAGGCTGATTTATGTCCAAGCAAAAGTTCATTCGCAACAAACCTCACGTCAACATCGGCACGATCGGGCATGTCGACCACGGGAAAACCACGTTGACGGCCGCCATTACTCTGGTGCTCCAGGCGAAGGGTTTGGCGGAATTTCGCAGCTATGATTCCATCGACAACGCTCCGGAAGAAAAGGCGCGCGGCATCACGATCAATACCGCACACGTGGAATATCAAACTGAAAAGCGCCATTATGCGCACGTTGATTGCCCCGGCCATGCTGACTACGTCAAAAACATGATCACGGGCGCGGCGCAAATGGACGGTGCGATTCTGGTGGTGAGCGCGGCGGATGGCCCCATGCCCCAAACGCGCGAGCACATCTTGCTCGCCCGTCAAGTCGGCGTGCCGTACATTGTCGTATTCATGAATAAAGTCGATATGGTCGATGATCCCGAGCTGCTGGAGCTGGTCGAGCTCGAATTGCGTGACTTGCTCAAGGAATACAAATTCCCCGGCGATGAAATTCCCATCATTCGCGGCAGTGCTCTGGAGGCTTTGAACAGTCCGGCGGACCCGAGCAAAGCAAAGTGCATTTTCGATTTGATGAGCGCCGTGGATTCCTACATCCCGACGCCCTTGCGCGAAGTGGATAAACCGTTCTTGATGCCCATTGAAGACGTGTTCTCGATCACCGGTCGCGGCACGGTCGGCACCGGGCGTATCGAGCGCGGCAAGATCAAGGTCGGCGATGAAGTGGAAATCGTCGGTTTGGGCTCGAAAGAAGAAAAGAAGGCCAAGAAATCCGTGGTCACGGGCGTGGAGATGTTTCGCAAGCTGCTGGATTCCGGCGAAGCCGGTGACAATGTCGGTTTGTTGCTCCGCGGCGTGGAAAAGGAAGATCTGGAACGCGGCCAGGTGATTGCCCAACCCAGCTCGATCACGCCTCACACCAAGTTCAGCGCCGAAGTATACGTTTTGAAGAAAGAAGAAGGCGGCCGGCACACGCCGTTCTTCAACGGGTATCGCCCGCAATTCTATTTCCGTACGACGGATGTGACGGGCGTGGCCAATCTTCCCCAAGGTGTGGAGATGGTGATGCCGGGCGACAATATCGCCATGACTGTGGAATTGATTGCGCCGATCGCCATGGAAGAAGGTTTGCGCTTCGCGATTCGCGAAGGCGGCCGCACCATCGGCGCCGGGGCCGTTGCCAAGATCATCGAATAGGAGTTGATCAGACGCGTGGCCCAAAGTTGAATGGGCATCGTGAGCTGCATGCGATGCCCTTTCTTTTGTGTTTGACTAGAATCGCGGAGTAAAAATCTCGTGGTCGGACAAAAAATCCGAATCAAGCTCAAGGCGCACGATCATCGCTTGATCGATAAATCGACGGATAAGATCATTCGCACCGCCAAACAGACCGGCGCGATGATTTCGGGACCGATTCCCCTGCCCACCAAGCGCTCGATTTATACCGTGCTGCGCTCGCCGCACGTAGATAAGAAATCGCGGGAGCAGTTCGAGACGCGCATCCACAAGCGCCTGATCGACATTGTCAACTCGAACTCCAAAACCGTTGACGCGCTCATGAAGCTGGAATTGCCGGCGGGTGTCGACGTCGAAATCAAGGTCTGACGCCGGAACAAACCGACGCGATGACGCAAAACCTCTCCCGCGGCAACGACGGCTGGGGCAGGCCGGAGGAGGCGAGTGTGTGTGGCAAAAGCATGGATTCATCCCAATCTCGACAAGAACTATGACTGGATTGATAGGCAAAAAACTGGGCATGGTGCGGGTTTTCGATGAACGCGGCAACAGCGTCGCGGTCACGGTAATCGAAGCCGGCCCGTGCTATGTCACCGAGATTCGATCGCTGGACAAGCACGGCTACAATGCGATTCAAATGGGCTTTGAAGAGAAGCCGGATCGCAAGGCAAACAGCCCGGAGCGGGGCCATTTTGCCAAAGCCGGCGTCAAACCGATGCGCCATACGAAGGAGTTCCGCGATTTCCCCAACGGCGGCGGGCTGAAATTGGGTGATGCCATCAAAGCCGATGTGTTCCAGGCCGGCGACAGCGTCAAGGTCATCGGCGTGAGCAAGGGCAAGGGCTTTCAAGGCGTGGTGAAGCGCCATCATTTCGGCGGCGGCTCGACCACGCATGGCCAGAGCGATCGCGTGCGTGCGCCGGGTTCGGTGGGCGGCAGCTCCTGGCCCTCGCGCGTGTGGAAAGGTATGCGCATGGCCGGTCAAATGGGCAATGAGCGCGTGAGTGTGCGCAATTTGAAAATCGTTAAAGTCGACGCCGACAACAACATCGTCATGATCAAAGGCGCAGTGCCGGGCGCAACCAACGGCATCGTGACCATCTGCAAGTGAGCGAATCATGCTAGTCGAGGTTTACAACAAAAACGGGCAAAAATCCGGACGCTCGATCGAGCTGCCGGACGCCATTTTCGGCGCCGAGCCGAATGCGCATGCGGTGTATTTGGCGGTGAAGGCGCAAAGGGCCAACGCCCGCCAGGGCACGCACAAAACCAAAACCCGCGCGGAAGTGAGCGGCGGCGGCAAGAAGCCGTGGAAGCAAAAAGGCCGTGGCGTTGCGCGCGCCGGCTCCACGCGCTCGCCGGTTTGGGTTGGCGGTGGCCGGGTTTTCGGCCCCAAGCCCCGCGATTATCATCAGGACGTCAATAAAAAAGTGAAAAAGCTCGCGCGCATTTCCGTGCTGTCCAGCAAGGTGAAAAGCAATCAAGTCGTTGTGGTGGAAGATTTCACTATTGCCAGCGGCAAAACGCGCGACATGGCTGAGGTATTGAAGCGCTTCGAGGCCAACGACACGAAATCCCTTTTTTTGATTCCACAGCAGGATGTCATGTTGTATCGTGCCAGCCGCAATATTGCCAGGCTGAATGTGCAGCCCGGTGATATGGTCTCGACGTATGAATTGCTGGACTGCCAGAAGCTCTTCATTCAAGAAGGCGCGATTGCGAAAATCGTAGGAGTGTTGCAGGCATGAGAACTCCCGAAGAAATTCTGCGCCGGCCGCTGTTGACGGAAAAAGTGATGTTGTTGGGCGAGAAACGCAACCAATACGGCTTCGAAGTCCTGGCCGACGCCAATAAGCTCGAAGTCAAGCACGCGGTCGAGAAAAAATTCGGCGTTAAAGTGCTGGCCGTCAACATCATCAACGCCAAAGGCAAGAACAAGCGTATGAATACGCGCCGCGGCATGACCTTCGGCCGGCGCAGCGACCGCAAAAAGGCGCTGGTTACGATTGCTGAAGGCAAGAAGCTCGATTTCTTCGCCGGCACGACGGCATAATTTCGTAGCCTTTAGGCGCTTTATGTTTTAGTACACGCCCTGAAGGGGCGACTACAAAAGAAAAATTGGAACGGCACCCATGCCCATAAAATCTTTCAAACCGACCACGCCGAGCATGCGTTTCCGCACGGTCTCGACTTTCGAAGAGATTACGAAAGACCGGCCGGAGAAATCGCTGCTGGCGCCGCTCCGCAAAAGCGGCGGCCGCAACAACCTGGGCAAGCTGACCTCGCGTCATCGCGGCGGAGGCCACAAGCGTGCGTATCGCATCATCGATTTCAAGCGCGACAAAGACGGCGTGCCCGGTCGCGTGGCGGCAGTCGAATACGATCCCAATCGTTCGGCGCGCATTGCGCTACTGCAATACGCCGACGGCGAGAAGCGCTATATTATCGCGCCGGTGGGATTGAAGGTTGGTGATAAAATCATGTCCGGTCCCGAGGCCGAAATTCGCCCGGGCAATAGCCTGCCGTTGAGCCATATTCCGCTGGGTCTCACCATTCATAATGTGGAATTGCGGCGCGGCCGCGGCGCGCAAATCGGCCGCAGCGCGGGCAGCGAAGTGCAGCTTCTTGCGCGCGAAGGTAGCTACGCGCAATTGCGCTTGCCTTCCGGAGAAGTGCGCAAGGTGCGCGTCGAATGCCGCGCGACCATCGGCCAGGTTGGCAATATCGATCATGAAAATATCTCCTGGGGCAAAGCCGGCCGTTCGCGCTGGCTGGGCTGGCGACCGTACGTGCGCGGCGTGGCAATGAATCCAGTCGATCACCCCATGGGCGGTGGTGAAGGCAAATCTTCCGGCGGCCGACATCCGTGCTCGCCCTGGGGACAGAAGTCCAAAGGCTTGAAAACGCGCAAGCCGAGCAAAGCTTCGAGCAAATACATCATCAAACGACGCGACAAGAAATAATTTTTGTTGCTCTCCGAGTGCTCAAGTGCTCGGACGGCGTAAAATTAATTGAGGACAGCGCATGCCTCGCAGTGTTAAAAAAGGTCCTTTCGTGGATGAAAATCTGCAAAAGCGTATTCAGGACATGAACAACCGTAATGAAAAAAAGGTTGTGAAAACTTGGGCGCGCCGGTCCACGATCATTCCGGAATTTGTTGGCCACACGCTGGCCATTCACAACGGCAACAAATTCATCCCCGTGTTCGTCAGCGAGAACATGGTCGGTCACAAGCTGGGTGAATTTGCGCCCACACGCACTTTTCGCGGGCACGCTGGCCGAGCGACGTCGGAAAAAACCTCGACCGTGAAGCCGGCGCCGGCGGCAAAATAGGAGAACATGTCGATGGAAGCACGTGCACGAGCACGATATCTGCGCATGTCGCCCCGCAAAGTGCGGCAATTGGTGAATTTGGTGCGCGGCAAAAACGTCGAAATCGCGTTGAACATGCTGCATTTCACCCGCAAGCGCGCGGCGCTACCCGTGGAAAAAACGCTGCGCTCCGCGGTCGCGAACATGCTGACGAAGTCCGAAGCCAACAAGAGAGTCTCGCCGGGCGAATTGTTCGTGGCGCAGGCTTTTGTGGACGGCGGCTTTACGATGAAACGGTTTCGCGCCGGCTCAATGGGCCGCGCGTCTCGCATTCGCAAACGTTCTTGCCACATCACCATTGTAGTTTCCGATGGCAAAGAAGTTGTGCAAGAAGAGACGAACAAGTAGGAGGTCCTTTTGGGTCAAAAAACCAATCCCATCGGCTTTCGGCTGGGTATCATCCGCGATTGGGAATCAAATTGGTTCGGCGGGCGCAATTTTCGCGATAAACTGAAAGAAGATTTGTACCTACGTCGCTACGTGCGCAGCCGTCTACAACGCGCAGGCGTGTCCACGGTGCAAATCGAGCGCGACCCTTCCGACCGGCGCATCACCGTGACGATTCACACGGCGCGGCCTGGCATCGTGATCGGTCGCAAGGGTGCGGAAGTGGATAAGCTCAAAGAAGAATTACAGCGTGTCACCAAAAAAGACATTCAGCTTAATATCAATGAGATTAAGCGCCCGGAGCTGGATGCGTATCTGGTCGCGGAAAATATTTCACATCAATTGGAAGCCAAGATCGCTTTTCGCCGCGCCATGAAGAAAGCCATCACCGGCACGATGCGCATGGGCGCCGAGGGCGTGCGTGTGCTTTGTTCCGGCCGCCTGGGCGGTGCAGAAATGGCACGTGTCGAGCAATACAAAGAAGGCCGTATTCCACTGCACACGCTGCGCGCGGACATCGATTTCGCGCGGGCGACCGCGAAAACCACTTACGGCACCATCGGTGTGAAAGTGTGGATTTGCCGCGGGGAAATCATCTGAGCGAGCTTGAAAGATCAGTGGAATCGAAGTCATGCTTCGGCTGCGCTCAGCAGGACAACCCATTGAGCGAAGCCGAAGGGTGAGGAGATTTTGAAATCATGTTAATGCCCAAACGCGTCAAATATCGCAAACAACAGCGCGGCCGTATGAAGGGAAAAGCCACGCGCGGCAGCGAGATTTCTTTCGGCGAATTTGGATTGAAAGCGTTGGAGCCGGCGTGGATCACCGCGCGGCAAATCGAAGCAGGCCGCGTCGCCATGACGCGCTCGCTCAAGCGCGGCGGTAAGGTTTGGATTCGCGTGTTTCCGGACAAACCGGTGACGGAAAAACCGGCGGAAACGCGCATGGGAAAAGGCAAAGGCACGCCGGAGTATTGGGTCGCGGTGATCAAACCGGGACGTATCTTGTTCGAAATTGGCGGCGTGACCAAAGAAGTCGCGCAGGAAGCGATGCGCCTGGCGGCGCACAAATTGCCGATTCGCACGCGCTTTGTGAGCGCCAGCGACTATGCGCACTGAGAAAGAGGTGGCAGATGAGAATGAGTGAAATGACAGAGTTGACGCCGGCGGAGCTGGAAAACCGGTTGAAGGATTTGTCGGAAGAGTATCAGAATTTTCGTTTTCAGCATGCGACGCGCCAATTGGACAATCCACTGCGCCTGCGCTACGTGCGCCGCAACGTGGCGCGTATCAAAACCATCTTGAACGAATATCGTAGCGGCAAGCGCGCGCCGCGCGAAGCGAAAGCTTGAGAAACAGGAATAAAAGATATGACGGAACAAGCCACGCCCACTGCGGCTCGCGGCCGGCGCAAAATCAAAGTTGGTAAGGTCGTCAGCGATAAGATGAAAAAGAGCATCGTCGTGTCGGTGGAACGCTTGAAGCGCCACAAGCTGTATGGCAAATACTACAAGCAATCCTCCACGTTCATGGCACATGACGAAAATGATGACGCCAAGCTCGGTGATACGGTTTTGATCATGGAAACGCGACCGCTCAGCAAAAGAAAGCGCTGGCGCCTGGTCGAGATTGTCGAGAAGGCCAAGTAGGCTTGCACCGTAGCGCCGGCCTGGTCTGGTGCGGTGGAAGGGCCAGGGCGATGGAACGACCCTGCGATTCATGTGATTGCATATGCCAGAGGCACTGACGGGAGTTTGATATGGTTCAGGAATATACAAGGCTCAACGTGGCGGACAACACCGGCGCCAAGAAGGTGATGTGCATCCGCATTATGGGCGGCAGCAAGCGCCGCTACGGCTCAATCGGCGATGAGATCGTCGTAGCAGTGAAATCCGCGATTCCAGGCGCAGGAGTCAAGAAAGGCGATATCAGCCACGCGGTGATTGTGCGCACCAAGCGTGAAGTGCGTCGCAAGGACGGTTCCTACATCCGTTTCGATGAAAATGCCGCCGTGCTTATCAATGATGATAAAGAACCCAAAGGCACGCGCATTTTCGGACCGGTAGCGCGCGAATTGCGCGATAAGCAATACATGAAAATTATTTCTCTCGCTCCCGAGGTGCTGTAAATTTGCGCGACCAGGATAATTGAAATGAGAATTCGCAGAAACGACCAAGTCATTGTGATCTCCGGCGATGATCGCGGCAAAAAGGGCCGCGTATTGAAAGTACTCGGAGAAAAACAGCGCGTGATCGTCGAAGGCGTGAATTTGATCAAACGCCATACCCGGCCCTCCCAGCGCAATCCGCAAGGCGGCATCGTTGAAAAAGAAGCGCCGATTCATGCTTCCAATGTCATGTTGCTCGACCCCAGGCAGGGCGTGCCGACGCGCGTGGGCATTCAAAGGATTCGAGCGTCGGACAAGAATTCGCGTAACCGCGCGCGCGTGGCCAAGAAGAGCGGAGAGATTATCGTGGAAAGCGAGGTAAAATAGTGGCGGAAAAGGCAAAAACATCGGACAAGGGCAAGGGCAAAGAGAAGCCCGCCGCTGCGGCAAAAGCCGACAAGAGTGGCAAGAAAATCGAAGCCAAAGGACCGAGTGTCAAGGCCGAAAGCAAGACCAGCGAGCCCCTGCCCAAAGATTACTTTCCACGCCCGTTGAAGACTTACCGTGAGGAAATCCTGCCGGCTTTGGTCAAGCGATTCAATTACAAGAATCAACTGCAAGCGCCGCGGCTGGCAAAAATCGTGTTGAATATGGGCGTGGGCGACGCCGTCGATGATCAGAAATTTCTCGACTCGGCCGTCGCCGACATGCAAATCATCTCGGGACAGAAGCCGGTGATTACGCGCGCGAAAAAATCGATCTCGAATTTCAAGCTGCGTGAGAAAATGGCCATTGGCTGTATGGTCACACTGCGCGGCTTTCGCATGTTCGAGTTTCTGGATCGCTTCATCAGCATCGCCGTGCCGCGTATTCGCGACTTCCGCGGCTTGCCGGATAAATCGTTCGACGGGCGCGGAAATTATTCCATCAGCATTCGCGAGCAGATCGTCTTTCCGGAGATCAACTACGACAAGATCATCAAGATTCGCGGTATGAACATCACTTTTGTCACCACCGCCAAGACCGACGAAGAATGTTACGAATTGCTGGCGGGTTTCGGCATGCCGTTTCGAAAAAGATAGTCAGAGTATTCACATTCAATGAAGCAACGCCGTCAATAGGAACTGATCGTGGCCAGAAAAGCAATGCGTGAAAAACAGCAGCGCAAGCCGAAATTCTCGACACGGCAATACAATCGCTGCATGCAATGCGGACGCCAGCGCGCGTATTTGCGCCGCTTTGGCTTGTGCCGTATTTGCTTCCGGAATTTGGCGCTCGATGGCAAGATACCAGGTGTGACCAAAGCCAGTTGGTGAGATTTTATTTGGGAATTCAAGATGCAAACTGATCCGATTGCCGATTACCTTACGCGTCTCCGCAATGCCGGGCGCGCGAAGCATCCCAAAGTCGATATTCCGGCTTCGCGTATGAAAGTCAACATCACCAAAATTCTCCAGCATCACGGCTATATTCGCGATTATCTGGTGATCGAGGATAACAAACAGAATACCATTCGTATCTATTTGAAGTACGACGAATACGAGAAGCCGGTCATTCGCGGGTTGCGGCGCGTGAGCAAACCCGGCTTGCGCAAATACTCCGGCGTGAAAAGCCTGCCACGGGTCTACAACAATTACGGCCTGGCGGTGCTGTCGACGCCACGAGGGGTGATCACCGATCGTGATGCCCGCAAGCTCAGCGTCGGCGGCGAGATTCTTTTTTACGTTTGGTAAACTCAAAGCAGAACGAGATGGCGAGCCATACCGAAACCGGCGGCCTGGGTATGCCGGATTTCGTAATACCTCGGAGTTTTTTCAAAGAATTGACTCGTAATCGACCAAGGATAATTCCGTGTCTCGTATAGGCAAGAAACCGATTCCCATTCCCGCGGGCGTACAAGTTTCGGTGAAAGACGCGTCCGTCTCGGTCAAGGGCCCGAAAGGCGAATTGTCGCGCAGCGTGAACCCGCTC
The DNA here is from genome assembly GCA_050732395.1 of bacterium. Taxonomy (GTDB): domain Bacteria; phylum Zhuqueibacterota; class Zhuqueibacteria; order Zhuqueibacterales; family Zhuqueibacteraceae; genus JBIOXB01. The sequence continues at coordinate 16,750 of JBOHQX010000407.1, read as the reverse complement.
ATTGGCGTGGCCGTGCAGGACGGTAACGTCAGCGTCAGCAGGCCGAATGACTCGAAATTCAACAAGGCGTTGCATGGTTTGTACCGCAGCCTGATCAATAACATGATCCTTGGCGTGACCAAAGGCTACGAGAAAAAGCTTGAAATCGTCGGCGTAGGCTTCAAGGGCGAGATGAAAGGGAAGCGCTTGGTGTTGAATATCGGCCAGTCGCATCCGATTGTGTTCGTCCCGCCCGACAACGTGGCGATTGCGTGCGAGAGCCCGACGCTGATTAGAATCAGCGGAACGGACAAAGAGCTGGTCGGCCAGGTTGCCGCGAAGATTCGCACGTTCAAAGAGCCCGAGCCGTACAAAGGGAAAGGCATCAAGTACGTGGATGAAGTCATTCGCCGCAAGGCTGGAAAGACGGCGGCCTGATAATGCTTTTTACGGAGTGCATTTTACCTCGCGCTCTCAAAACGTGAAATGTCGTACGTCGTATTGCATTGCTACATAACAGGATGTAGTTTCATTTCACAATTGACCGTTCACCATTCACAATTGACAATTCACCATTCAGCTTGTTCAATTGTCAACGATGAATTGTGAATGGTGAACGGTCAATAGTCATCAATGAGGATGCGATTTCTTCAAGGATGGAATGGGCGTGGGACAGTGCCAGTTTGAAGAAGGCGCTTTTCCCTTCACTGAGTCACCTGATTCACTAAAAACTGACGCTGAATAAAACAAAGAGTGAGGCGATGGGATTCAAGAGAATCGACCCGCGTGTACGCCGGGTGCGCAAGAAGCGCATGATCCGGCGGAAAATTATCGGAAGTCCCGGCCGTCCGCGGTTGGTGGTGTTCCGCAGTTTGAAAAATATCTATGCGCAGTTGGTGGATGATCAAGCCAAGAAAACCATCACCACCGTGTCTACGGTGAGCAAATGGCTGCGCGAGGAAATTAAAAAGGCTGAAAATAAAACCCATGAAGCGCATATCGTCGGCAAGGCCATGGCGGCGAAAGCCAAAGAGTTGGGCTATCGTCGCGTGGTGTTCGACCGTAGCGGCTACGTCTATCACGGCCGCATACGGGCCCTCGCTGACGGCGCGCGCCAGGGTGGTCTCGAGTTTTGATGACGGAGTGCGATTGTGCATAAAGAGCGAATTAGTCCGAACGAATTGGATCTGAAAGAGCACGTGGTGGCCGTCAACCGTACGGCCAAGGTGGTCAAGGGCGGCCGGCGGTTTGGCTTCAATGCCATCGTCGTGGTCGGCGACGGCAAAGGCCACGTCGGTTTCGGCCTGGGCAAGGGCAAAGAAGTGACGGATGCGATTTCCAAAGGCGCTGAAAACGCGAAGAAGACTTTGATTCGCGTACCGGTGGTCAATGGCACGCTGCCGCACGAGATCAAGGGCAAGTATGGCGCAGGCAAAGTGTTCCTGAAACCGGCTTCACCCGGTACGGGCGTGATCGCCGGTGGTGGCGTGCGTGCGATTATGGAAGCGGCGGGCATCCACGACGTGCTTTCGAAATCCATGGGCTCGAACAATCCGCACAATGTCGTGAAGGCCACCATGAACGCGCTTTCGAGCCTGGTGGATATCGGCACGCTCGCGCAGCGCCGCGGCATGACCGTGCGGGAGATATTTTCACGCGGTCTGACGGAAAACTAAAATGAAAAAGCTGAGAATCACACAAGTACGCAGCGTGATCGGCCATCCGCAGCCGCAAAAGCTGACGATGAAAGCATTGGGCTTGCGCCGCATTCGGCATCAGGTGATCAAAAACGACACGCCGCACATTCGCGGCATGCTCGCCAAAGTCAACCATCTCGTGACATTCGAAGAAGTAAATTAATTTGGGTAGTCGCGCCTGCTGGCGCAGGGCCCCAAGCGGAGCTCTCACGAACGCAACAGCCTTAACACTTGCGACGACACATGGAACTTTCTCAGTTAAAATATGCAGCGGGCTCGCGCAAACGCCGGAAAGTCGTAGGCCGTGGGGCCGGCTCGGGGCATGGCAAAACCGCGACACGCGGCCACAAAGGCCAGCACTCGCGCTCAGGTGCCCACGACAAGCTCGGATTTGAAGGCGGGCAAATGCCGCTGCACCGCCGCGTGCCGAAGCGCGGCTTCCATAACATTTTCCGCACGGAATATCAAGCCGTGAATCTGCAAGCGCTCGCTCTTCTCAAAGACGTAAAACAGGTGACGCCCGAGGTCTTGCTTGCCAAGCGCGTGGTGCGAAAGAAAAACGTGCCCATAAAGATTTTGGGCACCGGCGAAATGAAGCAGGCGTTGGAAGTGCACGCACATCGTTTCAGCAAATCCGCGCGCGCAAAGATTGAAAAGGCCGGCGGGAAAGCCGTCGAGGTGCAGACCGATCACAACCGGGGCGCCGCCTGAAGGGAATCTGGTCTTCTCAGGCTTGTGCCAAACCTGGAAAAAGCTCATGCTTAGCAGCTTTCAAAATCTTTTCAAGATACCCGAGCTCAAGAAACGTATCCTATTCACGCTTACGCTCTTGATTGTCGAACGCATCGGCACGCACATTCCAGTGCCGGGCATCAACAGCCAGGCGCTCATCGCGTTCATGGAGCAATCGAGCACCGGCGGTATTTTGGATTTGTATGATCTCTTCGCCGGCGGCGCTTTCAGCCGCGCGACGGTTTTTGCGCTGGGGATTATGCCCTACATTTCAGCGTCGATCATCATCCAATTGCTCGGGGCCGTTACGCCGTACTTTCAAAGGCTGCAAAAAGAGGGCGAGGAAGGCCGCAAGAAAATCACGCAATACACCCGCTACGGCACGGTGTTGATCGCGGCTTTGCAGGCGATCGGCGTCAGTATTTTTTTAGAAAACATTCAGCCGCTTGGCAACGGCATGGTGGTCGTGCCCGATCCGGGATGGGGCTTTCGCACGTTGACCGTGATTACGCTCACTGCCGGCACGATCCTGATTATGTGGTTCGGCGAGCAGATCACCGAACGAGGCGTCGGCAACGGCGTTTCTCTGATCATTTTTATCGGGATCATTGCGCGGTTCCCGGACGCCATTTTGGATGAGATTCAGCAGGTGGCAGCGGGCAATCGGCAGATTTTGACGGAACTGTTCTTGTTGGCCTTGATGATAGGGACGATCGCCGTCGTCGTGCTCTTGACGCAGGGCGTACGCAAGATTCCGGTACAATACGCCAAACGCGTCGTCGGCCGCAAGGTGCTCGGCGGGCAAAGCACGCACATTCCGCTGCGCGTGAACACCGCCGGCGTGATGCCGATCATCTTCGCACAGTCGATCATGTTTATTCCGCAATACATCACGACCTTCTTTCCAAACAGCGAAGTGATGCAGACTATGGCGAGCTATTTCGACGTGACCTCCATCGTGTACTGGATCGTATACGGCTTGATGATCATTTTTTTCACGTATTTCTACACCGCCATCGCTTTCAATCCGATCGACGTCGCGGAGAACATGAAAAAATACGGCGGGTTCATTCCGGGCGTGCGGCCGGGGAAAAGGACTTCGGAATACATCGATCACATTCTGACGCGCATTACTTTGCCAGGCTCGATTTTCCTGGCGATCATCGCGATTTTTCCTTATGTGATCGCCAAGTTGATGAACGTTTCGTACAATCTCGCCTCATTTTTTGGCGGTACCTCGTTGTTGATCGTCGTCGGCGTGGCGCTCGATCTGTTGCAGCAGTTGGAATCACATCTGTTGATGCGGCATTATGACGGGTTCATGAAGGGAGGTCGGATTCGCGGCAGGCGTTATGCATGAGCGCCGGTGCGGCTGTATCCGGTTTTGTTGCGAGCGGTCTGGCAGGGAGTCAGGTTGAACGAAAGGGGAGCCTGGCGGGCGATGATCACCTTCTGATTTTGCGGCGGATGATCGCGAAGGGCCAACTCGACAAAACCTGGAACGTTACCGGTGGCAATCCAGTTCGGCTGTGTGTCGATATTCATCTTCTCTGAACTGACGATCGTATGGAGCTCATCTTCCTCGGTTATCCCGGTTCGGGAAAAGGCACCCAGGCCGGACTGTTGAGCGTGAAATACAACATTCCCAAGATCTCGACCGGAGATATTTTTCGTGCCGCCGTAGCCGCAAAAACCGCCTTGGGCCTGCAAGCGAAAAAATTCATGGATCGCGGCGAGCTCGTGCCCGACGAAGTGACCATCGGCTTGGTGTCGCAACGCCTGCTCGAACCGGATTCAGTAACGGGTTTCATTCTAGATGGTTTCCCGAGGACGATTCATCAAGCGCAAGAACTCGATCGCAACATGCTGCTGCATGATCGCCATTTGACGGCGGTGATCAGCTTGGAGATCGAAAAAAAAAGAGTGGTGGAACGGCTCACCAGCCGGCGTGTGTGCCGTAAATGTGGGAAGCTGTACAATATGCACACGGACCCCCCGCCGGCGAACAACAAGTGCGAAACGTGCAGCAGCGAAATCTATCAGCGCTCGGACGATACGAAAGAAACCGTCCTGCATCGCATGGAGGTGTATGAGGAGCAAACGCAGCCGCTCAAAGAATATTTCGGTGCACAAGGCAAACTGCTGCAGGTGGACGGCAACTTGAACGTGGAGAAAGTGTACGCCGAGATCGAGCGAAGATTAAGAGTTTATGGGCTATGATCGAACGCTTCTGGGACAGATTCTGGGATAATGAGAATAAAGAATCCGCGGGCATGATCCACATTCGTAGCGAGCGTGAGATTGATCGCATTCGTGAAAGCTGTCTTTTGGTCGTCGATACGTTCAACATGATCGGGCAGAGTATCGGCGAGGGAGTGGTCACCGCGGATCTGGATCATGCCATCGAAGAACATATCAAAAAACTGGGCGGCTGCCCGGCGTTCAAAGGCTATCGCATGGGGAAAGTCAAGAAGGTGTTTCCCGCGAGCAGTTGCATCTCGATCGATCACGTCGTGGTCCACGGCATCCCTGGTAACCGTAGGCTGATGCCGGGCGAAATCGTCAGTGTTGACGTCGGAATCGAATACCAGGGCTACTTCGGTGATGCGGCGAAAACTTATGCCATCGGCAAGGTGGACGCGGAACGCGAACGTTTGATGCAGGTAACCTGGGATTCTTTGTATAAAGGCATTGCACAGGCGGTCGCCGGCAATCGGCTGTCTGACATTTCTCATGCGATTCAAACGTACGTCGAAGCTGCGCGATTCAGCGTCGTACGCGACCTGGTCGGCCACGGCGTGGGCAAGAAGCTGCACGAGGAACCGCAGATTCCCAATTATGGCCCGCCCAACAAGGGCGCGCGCCTGCGTACGGGCATGGTGCTGGCCATTGAGCCGATGGTGAACGCCGGCACAGCGGAAGTGAAAACTGAAAAAGACAAATGGACGGTTATCACTAAGGATAAATTGCCTTCGGCGCACTTCGAGCACACGGTCGTCGTGCGTGAAGGGCAGGCAGAAATTCTAACAATGGGCTTGTAAGCTTATGGCCAAAGAAGAATCGATCAAGGTGGATGGTACGATCATCGAAACCTTGCCGAACGCTTCCTTTCGCGTGGAATTGGAAAACGGCCATAAAGTGCTGGCGCACATCTCGGGCAAAATGAGGATGCACTTTATTAAAATCTTGCCGGGCGATAAAGTGACGGTGGAGCTTTCGCCTTATGATTTGACCCGCGGCCGCATTACTTATCGGTATAAATGAGGGCGGTTGCGATTCGAGCAGGAGCCGGTTTATGTTGCACGCATGGAGTCGCATTTGATTCTGCATGCGTAAAATGTGAGGCGCCGCGGATTTCTGCTTTTCTGAAAAGTGTTCACTGAATGGGATAGAGTATGAAGGTTCGTTCTTCTGTGAGAAAAATCTGCGACAAGTGCAAGATTATCCGTCGTAAAGGTAAGGTCTTGGTGATTTGTGCCGCCAATCCCAAGCACAAACAACGCCAGGGCTAAGCGGCTGGCGATGAATCCAATCTCGATCAGCAGTATGGAGACCTCGAATGGCTCGTATTTCGGGCGTTGATTTGCCCCGTGAAAAAAAAGTGGAAATTGCGCTGACGTACATTTACGGCATCGGCCGCAATAATTCTAAACGCATTCTGCAAAAGTCCGGTGTCAGTCCCACTGTCCGCGTGAAAGATCTTTCCACCGACGACATCGCGAAGATTCGTGCAGCAATCGCGGACTATAAAGTGGAAGGAGCGCTGCGTGCGGATATCTCCATGAGTATCAAGCGGCTCATGGACATCGGCTGCTATCGGGGCTTGCGCCATCGTCGCGGCCTGCCGGTGCGCGGCCAGAGAACGCACACGAATGCGCGCACGCGCCGCGGCAAGCGCCGCACCATCGGCGGCGTCAAAGTCGCAAAGGGCAAGGCAAAGTAACGATGCAATAATCATTGGTCCTCAGCAATTGAAAATTGCCAATGGTAAATTTCTTTAGGAGATTGAATCTTGGCGAATCCCAAGAAAAAGAGCAAAAAGAAGAGGGAGAAGGTCGACCCCAACGGCTATGCACACATTCAGGCGACTTTCAACAACACCATCATTGCGCTCACGGATATCTACGGCAACGTGATCACATGGGCTTCGGCGGGCAAAGTCGGTTTCAAAGGCTCGCGTAAGAGCACGCCCTTTGCGGCGCAGGTGGCGGCGGAGAACGCCGCACGCGGCGCAATGGATCTCGGCTTGCGCCGCATTGAAGTGTTGGTCAGTGGTCCGGGCTCGGGGCGTGAAGCGGCCGTGCGCTCGCTGCAGGCTGCTGGCTTGGAAATCAGCGCAATCAAAGACGTGACCCCCATTCCCCATAACGGTTGCCGGCCGCCGAAACGCCGGCGCGTCTAATCTGCTGTTGGAGGCTTAACAAAGTATGGCAAGATATATTGGCCCGGTCTGCAAATTGTGCCGGCGCGAAGAGAAGAAGCTCTTCTTGAAGGGATCCAAGTGCACTTCGCCCAAGTGCCCGCTGGAAAAGCGCAATTTTGCGCCGGGACAGCATGGTCGCACGCGCCGCTCGAAAATGACGGAATACGGTGTGCAATTGCGTGAGAAGCAGAAAATGCGCCGCATCTACGGCCTGCTGGAGCGCCAATTCGCCAACACCTATCAAAAAGCGTTGCGCATGAAAGGCGTGACCGGCGAGAATTTATTGCGTCTGCTCGAAAGGCGTCTGGACAACATCGTCTATCGCCTGGGCTTCGCACCCTCGCGCAATGCTGCGCGGCAACTGGTGCGGCACCGCCATTTCACGGTGAATGATCGGCTGGTCGACATACCATCCTATCTGGTGAAAACCGGCGACGTGATTAAAGTACGCGAAAAGAGCCGTAAGATGGAGCTCATTCACGGCTCCATGCGCAAGATGCGTGAAGGAAAATTCTTGCCGTGGTTGGATTTGAACAAGGCGAACATGACCGGCACCGTGCTGGACATTCCCGGTCGCGCCGACATTCCGACCGAGATCAATGAAAACCTCATCGTTGAATTGTATTCGAAGTAATTTGAGCTTTACAGCAGCGTGATGCGCTTTCGCATGAGGCCGGAAGGAAGCGGCGGCGGGCGCGAAAGCAACCAGCAAAACGACATCACAAGGACGGCTGGAAGTTCACCCAAGATTGGAGATGCCCCACATGAGTTGGCCTTATTTGCAGATGCCGGAAAGAGTCGAGCTCGAGGAAGAAAGTTTCTCCAGCACGTTCGGCAGATTCATCATACAACCCCTCGAGCGCGGATTCGGAACCACGATCGGGAACTCGCTGCGCCGTGTGCTCTTGTCCTCCCTTCCCGGCGCGGCCATCACCATGATTCGAATCGAAAACGTGTTGCACGAGTTTTCTTCGGTTGTCGGGGTGGTGGAAGACGTGACCCAAATCATTTTGAACCTGAAAGAAGTTCGTTTCAAGCTGATCAATAAGAAGCCCGATCGCGTCGTGTTGGAGCTGAAAGGCCCACGCGAATTCAAAGCCGGCGACATCCAGAACGGCACTACGGATTTCGAAATTTTGAATCCCGATCATCACATCGCGACGCTGAACAAAGGCGCAGATTTCAAGGTCGAATTACGTATTGGCCGCGGCCATGGCTACGTGCCGGCGGAGGAAAACAAGCTGCCGGACATGCCCATCGGCGCCATCCCCCTGGATGCGATCTACACGCCGATCAAAAATGTCAGCTTTCGCGTCGAGAATACGCGCGTACAGCAACGCACCGATTATGAAAAGCTGATTCTCGAAATTACCACCGACGGCAGCATCACCCCGGATGACAGCTTGACCTACGCCGGTAAAATCCTGCGCGATCACATCAATCTCTTCATCAATTTCGAGATCGAACCCGAGGAGGAAGAGCCGGCGGAAGTGGATGAAGAAGCCATTCGTATTCGCAAACTGTTGCGGATGCCGGTCGACGAACTGGAGTTGTCGGTGCGTTCTTACAACTGTTTGATGGCGGCGAACATCAAGACCATTGGCGACCTCGTGCGCCGCGACGAGCAGGAAATGCTCAAGTTTCGCAACTTCGGCCGCAAATCATTGCAAGAATTGACGCAGATTCTCGAAGAAAAAGGCCTGCGCTTCGGCATGGACGTCGACCGCTATTTGCGCAGCGACAATGAGTAAGGTCTTCCAAAGACTCATCGTTGGAAGATATGACCTTTTGAAGGTTGGAACATGAGACATCGAAAAGCTCTTAAAAAACTCAGCCGCACCTCGAGCCATCGCAAGGCGATGTTGTCCAATCTGGTCGGCTCCTTGTTCGAGCACAAGCACGTGCGCACGACCACGGCGAAGGCCAAAGTGGCGCGTAGCGTGGCGGACCGGATGATTACCCACGCCAAAAAGAATACGGTCGCGGCCAAGCGTTTGGTGTATAGCAAATTGCGCCGCCGCGACCTCGTCCAGACGCTGTTCGATGAAATCGCGCCGAAGTATGCCACGCGCAATGGCGGCTACACTCGCGTCTTGAAGCTCGGCCGCCGTCAGGGCGACGGCGCTGAACTCTCCATTCTGGAATTGGTGGGTTATGAGAGCGTGCAGATTGAAAAGCAGCAGGCCGCTGCGGAACGCCGCGCCGAACGGAAACGCCGCAAAGATATGAGAGCTTCGGAACGCGAGGCGGACAAGGACAAGGACAAGGCGGAGGAGGAAAAAGATAAGGAAAAGGAGTGAGCATTCGCGCTCATTTCATGTGCGCCATGTTCAATTGATCTTCAAGCCAGAGTGACGCTGCTCCTCGTTTTACAACGAGACAAAGTGTCTGTTCTGGCTTTTTCTTTTGAGGCTTGGGTAGAAGGCGGTGCTCTCGATACCGGCCATTAGCTATTCACCAGTCACCATTCGCTATCCACGATTCACAATTGACCACTGACAATGCACAATTCCTCACGTTTAATTGTCAACGATGAATTGTGAATGGTGAATTGTCAATGGTGAACGGCCAGTTCTTTATGATTATTTACAACTCAGCGCTTTCGACGACACGCACGTTGCGGAGGTGAACCGTGTCCTCTCCTCCTCGTACCATTCGCGCTCCGCGCGGCAATCAAATATCGTGCAAAAGCTGGATCCAAGAAGCCGCGTTGCGCATGCTCATGAACAATCTCGACCCGGAGGTGGGCGAAAACCCCGCGGCACTGGTGGTTTATGGTGGCCGCGGCAAGGCCGCGCGCAATTGGGAATGCTACGAGGCGATTGTGACGAGCTTGCGCCATCTGGAGAATGACGAAACCTTGCTGGTGCAATCCGGCAAACCGGTGGGTATTTTCAAAACACATGCGGAGGCTCCGCGTGTTTTGATTGCCAATTCCCTGCTCGTGCCGGCATGGGCAAATGCGGCATATTTTCGCGAACTGGAAGATCGCGGCTTGATCATGTACGGCCAGATGACCGCCGGCAGTTGGATTTATATCGGCACGCAAGGCATTCTGCAAGGCACATATGAAACTTTCGCCGCGGCGGCGAACCAGCATTTCGGCGGTTCATTGTCGGGAAGGTTGATCGTCACCGGCGGCATGGGCGGCATGGGCGGCGCGCAGCCTCTTGCTGCGACCATGAACGGCGCCGCCTGCCTCGTCATCGAAGTCGATCGCGAACGCATTGCCCGCCGCCTCCAGCATCGTTATTGTGATGTGCTTTCTGAAAATCTCGATGAGGCCCTGCATAAAGTTCTGACTGCGAAACAGCAACACCAGGCTCTTGCTGTCGGCCTCGTTGGAAATTGTGCGGAGGTGCTGCCTGAATTGGTGAGACGCAGAGTAGTGCCAGACATACTGACCGATCAAACTTCCGCACATGACGAATTGAATGGTTACGTACCGCACGCCATGAGTTATCCAGCCGCGCTGGCGCTGCGGAACAGCAATGCGCAGGAGTATATCAAACACGCATACGCATCCATGGCAACGCACGTACGCGCCATGCTCGAATTACAACGTATGGGCGCGGTGACTTTCGATTATGGCAACAACCTCCGCGCGCAAGCCCAAAAAGCCGGCGTTGCCAATGCTTTCGATTTTCCCGGATTTGTGCCCGCGTACATCCGGCCGTTGTTTTGCGAAGGCAAGGGCCCGTTTCGCTGGGCCGCGCTTTCCGGGGATCCACAAGACATTGCTGTAACCGACAATCTTGTGCTGGAATTGTTTCCTCACCATGATGCCCTGCGGCGCTGGATTCAAATGGCGCGTGAGCGGGTCGCGTTTCAAGGCTTGCCTGCGCGCATTTGCTGGCTGGGCTATGGCGAGCGGGCAAAATTCGGCCTGGCATTGAATGATGCGGTCGCTGCGGGTAAAATTAAAGCGCCGGTCGTCATCGGGCGCGACCACCTCGATTGCGGTTCCGTGGCTTCGCCCTATCGGGAGACCGAAGCCATGCTCGATGGCTCTGACGCGATTGCCGACTGGCCGGTTTTGAATGCTCTGTTGAACACGGCTTCGGGTGCATCGTGGGTTTCCGTGCATCATGGCGGGGGTGTGGGCATTGGCTATTCGATCCACGCCGGGCAGGTGATCGTTGCCGATGGCACCGCTGAGGCCGCGCGCCGACTCGAACGGGTGTTGACGAACGATCCGGGAATCGGCGTGGCGCGGCATGTAGACGCGGGTTATGAACTTGCCAGACGGGTTGCGCGTGAGCGCAGTGTGAAGATTCCCATGTTATGAGCGCGTTGCTCATCCTAAATGCGCGTCTCGCTACACCGATCGCGAGCACGACGGGACGGCCCATTTGGCAACTGCGCGAGATGTTTCCAGCGGCATTGTATTGTGAAGGCGGCATTATTCGCCGCATGGGCGACGAGCAAACGGTTCTTGAAGAATTGGAACCGTGCGACGAATTGGATGCCCAGGGCCGCTTGTTGATCCCGGGCTTCGTGGATTGCCATACCCATCCGGTGTTCTTCAATCACCGCGCACATGAGTTCGTGCAGCGGGTGCAGGGCAAAACCTATCGGGAAATTGCAGCGGAGGGCGGCGGTATCCGTTTCAGTGTGCGCGATTTGCGCAGTGCCGAGCATGACCAGTTGTTGCTCCGCGTCGTCCAACGCCTTGACAAGTTCTTGGAATACGGCACCACGACGATTGAGGCGAAGAGCGGCTATGGCTTGAGCCTCGAGCACGAGCTGCTCTCACTCAACATTTTGCAGCAAGCGAGCCAACAGCACCCGGTGGAAATCGTGCCCACGTTTTTGGGTGCGCACGAGGTGCCGGACGAATTTCGTGACCGTCGCTCCGATTATCTTGCGCTGGTGATCCATGAAATGCTGCCGCAAGTGGCGGCGCGTAAACTGGCACGTTTTGCGGATGTGTTTTGCGAAGAGCATGTGTTCAACGCGGAAGAATCCCGGCGGCTGCTGGAAACGGCGTGGCAGCATGGCTTGCGGCCGAAGATTCATGCGGATCAACTTTCCAACAGCGGCGGCGCGGAAGTCGCGATGCAGGCCGGAGCCGTTTCCGCCGATCATCTTGAGCACACGCCACCGGCGTTGTTTCCGGCGTTGCGACAGACCGGAGTGGTTCCGGTCTTGTTGCCGGGCGCCGATTTTTTCATCGGTGCACAACATTATGCCGATGCGCGCGGCATGATCGCTGCAGGCTTGCCGGTTGCGATCGCCACGGACTTCAATCCTGGAACCTGCATGACCGAAAATATGGCAATGATCATGACGCTTGCGTGCCTATCCTTACGCATGAGCCCCGCGGAGGCGTTGATTGCAGCGACCTTGCACGCTGCCTATGCGCTAGGTTTGGGGAACCAGATCGGCTCGTTGGAAGTTGGTAAGCAGGCCGACGCCGTCATATTCGAGGCAGAGTCCGTGAATGAAATCCCCTATCATTTCGGCGTGAACTCGGTCCATACTGTCATCAAAAGAAGTGAAATCGTGCATCAAAGACTGCCGGGAACAATATGAATCTCAAGAGAGTTTTGCTGCTTTTTCCGATGCTGGTATTGGCAATTTCTGGCTGTAACATCAATAACGAGCCGCTTGGCGTTCGCCGCGAGCTCGTTGGTGAAGGCGATGTCGGCAATATTTTGAAAACAGCGCTTTTTTCCACACCGGATGATACTTCCATTGCGGTCACGCTCAACACGGGCAGCGCTTCTCTTCTGCTGGCCGGTGAAGCCCAAAATGTGACCAGCGAATTTCTGATCGCCTTTTCCAAGGTCGATAGCAGCGGGATCAAAGCGGCGAAGCTGGTTCTACCGATTTATTTGGTGGCGGGAGCAGGGAGTGCCTACACGCCTACAGTGCATCGGGTCCTCCGCGCCTGGAAGGAAGATTCGGTGCTGGCGAACAACTTGCAGGCCCCTTATTTTGATCCGGCCAATGGCGGCCAGGCCCGATTTCCCGCGCTGGACAGCCTGCGCGAAAATGTCAATACCGATACGCTTTACTTCGAATTGGATTCCACCTTTGTCAGATCGCTGGCTTCGGATTCTGTGAACGTTGTAATCAGGTCCTTGGATAGAGACGTGCTGTTTGAATTCCATTCACGGCAAAGTTTCGATAGAGTACCGGTCCTGGAGCTCGTTCAAAGCCGCACCGGCAGGCCAGATACGACTTTGCGTTTTACGGCACGGGCTGATGCTTATGTTTTCCGCCGAGAAGTACCGTTGCCCAATGATCGTTTCTACGTGAGCAATACCGAACGATATGAAACTTATTTGCGTTTTACGCCGCTCGATTCCATACCCGCAAACGCCACCATCAATCGCGCCAACTTGCGACTGAATATCGATCGCGATCACACCTTTATCACTTCGGACGGCTTGAGTTGCACGATTTTTCTGGTCGACACGGTCAATCGTGGCGCCGACTCATTGTCGTTTGACTTGAGGTTCCCGGGCACGGGGATCTCTAGAGTGATTGGCAAAGCCGATCTTACGGCTGAGTTCAGCCTGACTGGTACCGTGCAAGGCTGGCTGATTGCTCCGGAATTCAACGTGGGCTTGGCGATCGAGCCGGGCACCCCGACGCGTGATTTGCAGCGCGCTGCGTTTCATACAGCGACCAGCAATGCGGCCTTGTCCCCGGTGCTGACAATCGATTACACCACGCCGCCGACGGTCGAATAACTCCAGAACTCTTGATTTACGAGCATACCGATGAAAAACATGAAGAAGCCCCTCACGCCGATGATCGCCCTTGTTTTTGTCGTGCTGCTGTCTTGCAGCCTCGCGCAAGCCGGCTCTTCTTATTCTCGTTTTGGCTACGGTTTGCTGTATTTACGCGACGGCGTGAAGGCTATCGCCATGGGTGGAACCGGTCTTGCGATTTCAGACAGCGTGACAATTTTTTATTTGAACCCTGCGGCGTTGGCAAGCATAAGAACGACTCACATTCAAGGTGCGGCGCTGTACGATCGCGCGACCATGACCTTGGACAATCAGTCGGCGCTTTTTCACGAAGTCAACGTCAATGGCCTGGGAATTCTGATTCCGTTGAAGCGTGGCTACGCCATGGCGTTCGGCTTCCAGCCCTACAGCCAGGTGAATTACGAAGTGAGCGACTCCAGCACGGTCGATGGAAAAGATCTGGAACAATCCTTGACGGGAGACGGCGGCCTGGACGTTTTTTATCTGGCGCTTGCTTCGACGATCGGACCGGTGCAATTCGGCGTCACGGCGGACTTCTATTTTGGATTAATCAGCGAAACCTGGCGCGTGAATTTCAGCTCGGGCGATCTGACCTCGACCGATGATCGCATTTCGACGAATTTCCGCGGCTTCGGCGTGCATGCCGGCTTGCAAATGAATATGAAAAACTGGCAATGGGGTTTAGCTGCCGGAACGCCGGTAAATTTAAGCGGCGAGACACGCGTTGATACGCGCTTTGATACGGATGACAATCCCAAACGTGCCGAATCGAAGCTGCCGTTCTGGCTTGGGCTGGGCATGGCCTATCGCCCGAGCGTGCATTGGCAATTCGCCGCGGAAGCACGCGTACAGCAATGGGGCATGATGAGCAAGGCGGACTTGCTGGGAGCAAGCGGCGTTAACAACCATATCTTGGGCTTCGGTCTTGAATTCACGCCCGGCAGCGATCGCTTGCGTGACGGTAAGGGTTTGCACTATCGCGCCGGCGCCAACTATGGCCGCCTGCCTTATCGGGAAGCCAACGGCAAAACCATTCCGGAATGGAGCCTGGCCGCCGGTTTCGGCGTGCCGTTCAACCGCGGCGCCAGCAGCGTGGATTTCGCCGTGGAATGGGGCAAGCGCGGCAACAGCGAGAATCTCGTACAAGAGAACATTTTGCGCTTCTCCATGTCCATCAATGGCAGCGAGCGGTGGTTCCAGAGGCGACGATAGTTCGGCTGCATAATAATTGGTGGTAGGTAAGTTTTGTTTTTCAAAAACCTATTGATAATTGTGTCTAATCATTGGCTTTAATCCGAAGCAGTAGTCGACTGAATTGTCGATCGTAATCATATGGATTGGTAAAATCAGCATAGGTTAACATTGATAATCTTGGCGGTAAATCAGTTTCAAACTCTGATAAAGGAGACTTCAGTATGGGAAGAAGCTGTTGTCGTTTTATGACTGTTGCTAAATTTCCCGCAAGCAAACTTTCAAACTCGGTCCAAGTGCTTCTTAACCAAGAAGGTGTTAGAACTAGTAAAGTACATTTGCTTTTGTGTATTGCATGCTCGATATTGAGTATAATTGGCACGCCGATGTCGAAATCGCGATCTGTGATTATTTTTAACCCTTCGTTTTTGATTCGAGGTATTAATGCTCCCCAAACCCAGTCGCTATCATTAGAACTGTAACTGACAAAAACATCATTTTCATATGAAGTTATCATAGTTTTTTCCATTCAAGAGGAGATATAACGATATCCTATCGTTAAAACTCAACAAATAGTTTCATTTAACCATGATGTGCGGAAGAAGAATTGAGTTTTGTGAACAGCATGTTTTTAATATCTTTGTCTCCTTGCTCAAGCGCTCTTTTTGTTCTGTAGTATTTTTGAGGGTCAATACCAATCCATTCGGCTTTCTCTTCTTTAGTTAACTTGTTTTTTTTGAATTTTTCCATGAATACAATGGGGAGGAATTCAAACAACATTTGAATGTAAGGAAACTTTACAGCCGAATTCATCTTTATTGAAAATTCGTGAATTCCTGTTTGTGAAATTGTGATACTCAAATTCTCCATTTTAGAAGCATGATCTTCCACAGGGAAATGCATATAATCGTGCATTCTCTGTTCTCGAATTTCCTCTTCTTCGATAGCACGAAGTAACTCAGGAAACGTTTTGTCCCCAAAATGATCGGCAATGTTCCGATATATTTCCCTAGTATAACCGTACTTTTTTGAAACATATTCATTATAACGAAGAAAAGTTTCTCTGCCTGTCGCACGCAATTGGCTCAAAGTAAGATTTGTACATAGTATTTTGTAAACGTCTCTATGATTTTCTAATGATTGATTTGTATATAACTCAAGTATGAAATCAGTCGTATCCTTACCTTGCAATTGAACATCGTAAATGATCACATCCACGCTGTTACCCTCCCTAAGAAACCCTAGTGCATCAACATCCCGACGAAAACAATGCACTTCATAAGATGCTTTGTTCAATGTCGCTGCGAGCAATCTACTGTGGTAAACATCATCATCTAAAAGCAGAATTGATCTTTTCATTGTATCTTACTCCTTTCTATTTTGTATCCGAGTCAATCATTTTTGATAGATAGTAGATCAATTTTGATATTTAGTGAGCAAATGCTGTACCAATAAATATTGCTTTAAAGCGATATTGTCGGTGTCCAACATTCTTGAATTTTGAGTTACGCCATTAAAGTTTAGACATAGAATTGTCTAATATGGACCGATTGTTTGTTAGTGAGAATCTGTCTCAAAGTAAATCAAATTCTATTTGTTTTAGAAATCAATTTTGATGAATGTTTTGTATAGTATTTAATTTTTCGACAAAGAATAGCTACTGCACCGTTACCTTAAATTCTATACGTCAAGACTGTGGGTTGCAGCGAATTGTACCTAATTTTAAGCGTTTTTCCTCTTCTACGCCGAAGGCGTTTCACTCCATAGCCCAGGGCGCCCATCCGATGGGCGCCCTGGGAACCAATATCCCAATGCAACGGAACCCCAATCGGGGTTCCACACAATTACGGTTAATCCCAAATGCATAAATAGACCTGTACGAGCACTGGCAGAATGTTTGCCCCCAATTTTTGTTGCACCCTTTCAGGGTGCTTGATGGTAATGTTCATTTACCGAGGGTGCGCTGCGCGCTACCCTCGGCTCTGATGTTTAACGCCTTCGGCGTA
>JBOHQX010000406.1:0-9625 GCA_050732395.1 bacterium | reverse complement strand
TTTCGGACAAGCCGAAAACCGAAGCCCTTACGGGCAGCACGAGACCAAAAAAATCGCCAACGGATGGAAGAGCGACCAACGGATAGATCAAGTCCAACGGATAAAACCTCTGGTCTTTTCATCCGTTGGTCTTAATCTATCCGTTGGCGATAAAAAAAGTTAGAATTTTATTCTGAGTTTGAAAAGCTAAGCGCCTAATGCTGCGATCACCCCCGATTGTACTTAGCGCATCCCTAGCGAACCGCAGCACGTCTGCAGATTCACTTTCCAATAGAGTTAAAATGTTATCTACGATCAACGTTTGAGATTCGCCACGAGCTTTGGTAAAACTATCCATAATAGCATCGCGATAGGGTGTCTCTTCTGGTTTGAACACTGTAGCAAAATCAAACAGGCGATCCTTGAGCCTAGTGAAATAGACTGAGTTAATAATGTGCACATAAGCCAAGCCCCGCGCTCGCAGCCGCAGATTCGCGAAATTCAACGAGTCCGGTAACCCCTCCAGCGCGGCATAGAAATCATCGGGCTTGCGCACCAAGCCCAATGTCATAGGCAGTACTTCCATTTCTACCAGCGTGGGATTGAAATAGGCGCGGACTGAGGCTGGCAATCTCTATCTCCTGCAAGCCTTCAAAACGATGCTGCAACGCATACGGTCGCGTCGATATGATCAGATCGTTGTGGCGATAGGCCGAGGCCATGAATTCGTTGACGGAACGGCACAGCGCGCTGAAAAACCTCGCACCCGCCACTTCATCCAAGCCATCAAGAAAGATCGTCACCTCACCGACTTTGAGATGGGCGAGGAAAAACGCTTTACAACGCTCGGCTTCGGCGGCTGAGAAACCAAGCGGAGCCGCAATCGCTTTCGCAAACAGCAGCTCGACCAGATTGCCTTCCGCCGCCTCAAACGCTTTTTCGCTGAGGCTCTTGAGCTCGAAAAACACGGGGAAGCGTTTGTCAGATTGCAACGTCTTCAACGCGAGATAGTGCAGCAGGGTGGTTTTGCCGCAACCCGGCGCGCCCACGATCACCGCTTGTGTTCTGCTACCCAGCAATTCATCCGGTTTGAGCGTGCGTTTTGCTTTCTTGCGCTCTTTGTCCGGCAAGCCGATTTCTCTATCCTCATCATCGCGAGCAAAAATGTCTCGTCGCCGGCGCAGTTCCGCGTCCATCAGGCCGAGCCATTGTGCGTTTGACATGGGGCGTTCATATTCTTCGGTGAGCGCAAGCTCGACAAAAACTTTTTCAAGTGGTCTGGTCTCCGCCTCGCCGAAGATGCGCACGGTGCTGACGCGACGGGCGAGATGATCGCGATAGGCTTGCAGCAGCTCTTCTAATGGTCGACCCGAAGAGTCTCCACGAACAAATTTTGTCAAATGTTGGCGAACAAAATCTTGAAACTGATGTTTGCCATTGTATTCCCGCCACAGCACTTTCTCCGAAAGCGTTTGCTTAAAATCCAAAACTTGCTGCCACTGGTCTTTTTCTGCTTGTGATTGCGGCTCATGCGGTGCCTGGTTGAAATAGATCATGAGTTGGGGACGCCCCATCTTTTCGCACGACTCGAGAGCAAGACGAATTTCGTGCTCAGTACCGGATTGTGCATCGAGCACCGGCGTGCCGAAACGTTTCCAAAAGATAGCGATGAGCAAGTCGCAATCCTCAATGCGCAAGCACGAGTCAATTTGGCCCTGCGGACCTTGCGGATGAAAGGCGGGATAAGCGTCCGTTTCCCAGCGATAAACTCTAAGACTCACACCGCGTTCATCGGCGATGCCTTTTTTCAGCTCTTCGATAATGGCCGGTATTGCATCACGCTCGGCCTGCACATCGCTGGGCGAGGCAACAACAATTTTTAGAACGCGTACTTGCTTCATGCTTCATGGATGATTTGGGAATTGATTTGTGGGCAAGATACTTACCTACTGCACTGGTAATTGCCAGCAATAATAAAACTTTCTGCGCAGAAAGTCACGATTTCTTGTAGTGGCAGTACTCGTTTTTCGTGCCATGGTCAAAGCGGGGTAACCGAAGCAAAGTGGAGTTTTCGCCGGAAAATATGCCAATGCCGGCGCTTTTTCCTCACCACCCGGCGTACTGTTTGCGCAAGGCGACCTCACGATCAAACGCCGCGAATCACTTTCCAAGCACGCGCAGCAGGTTTTCATGAGTCAAAAGCTTCGGTTCCGCGCTTGGCTCTAAGAACGGGCGCACATCATTCACAGCGCGCTGCCATTCAATTGTCTGAAGTCGTTTGCGCACTGCCGCCCTCCAGTTGTCATTGGACAACGGTTTGCCTTTCCAACCTGTCTGTTGCAAGGCATTGTTGAGTAAGATCAGATTCGGAGCCGGCCAACTGGGATCGCTGAGATACCACAGCAAATCGTAGAGATCGCGACCCTTAAGATAGGGACGCTGCAGGAGGGCATACAGCTTGCCTGCCAGCATCGAAGCCCGGTCGTGATGTTGAAGCTGCAGAGTAATATGCCGTCGAACCACGCTCGTGGCCAGCGCGGCGCCCGCGGGCGCATTCGTGTCCACCTCGATTTTGACCGCGAGCACTTCGCTGCGATGTGGCGAGAGGCCCAGTTCATAAAGCAAGCCCGGAAAACCCACAAACGCACTATGCACAACCTTTTTGTCGCTCACCTTGAATGAAACCGTGTAACCTTCGGCCGCTAATTCGGCCTTAATCGCTTGCAGGTACGCGCGAAAATCATAGCGGCGCCTGTCCTTTTCCAGGGCGAAATCCAAATCCTCCGAATAGCGCGCGCTGGCATACAAGAAGCGCAGTGCCGTGCCGCCGTGAAAGGCAAGCGGAATCATGGCGCCTGAATGTTGGAGGGCACCCAGAATCCGCGCCTGCAAGTATTCACGTGTCACATTGCGACCGTGAGCCGAACTCGAGCCGGTACGGACGAGTTCGGCAAGGTGATATTTCATAGGGTCTCGTATTCTTGCACCTCGGTGGCCGACAGCATGGCAACCAAGTTAGCGGCGCGTTGCAATTTTGGGCTGTTGGCAAGAAACGCCAGCTGCTTTAGCTCCTCCAGGTTCAAGCGCTCGAGGTTCTGCAAGCGCAGCTCACGCAGATAATCCGGTGAATCTGCTCCTGGATGCAAGTGGATCAGGTCAAGCAACGCTTTCTCCGGAGTTGCGGTAAAAGCCCTCTGTTCTTGGCTCAGATCCATCAATCGATAGCCGTGTAGCAAATCGATTTTGAGATGGCGAAATTCAAAGACGCCGAACTGAGTCTCCCAACGCGCAGGCCGCAATGCGGTTACACTGGTGATAACGGGCACGTATTCTGGAATGAGATCGTAGTATGCCAGCGCGGATTGGCAGCTGACGTACGAGCCACGCACCATATGATTGGCGATGACAAAAGGATGCGGCTTGACTTTCTGAAACGGCGGCGCCAGCGCGTACAATCCACGCCGTAATTGATAGAGCCGCCCGGCCTTGGTCCAGCGCGAAAGTTGTCGCCGCACATCAGAAGGGTCAACCTCTCCCGCCAGTAACAGACTGGTTTCAAAGACCGGTTCGTCGCCGACAATTTTGACCAGTTTTGGAAATTCCATACGGATAATATGCCATAAAAGGCAATTTATTGCAACGATTTTTATAGCAATGAGTCAGATTTTGTTTTTATTGCCTATTTCATTATAAAATCAAAGTAAAGAAACCAGGTCGTATCTTGGTTTTCGGAGTGCAATCGCAAACCTTTCAGAACAAACGTGTTGAATTTTGGCGCCGGCTGCACTAGAATTGCCATATGGAGAAAATCAATTTTGCACAACTGAGGAAATATCTGCGGGATCGCTCCCATCGCGAGCTGGTCGACGAGATCATGGAGCTCATTCAGCGCTTCGATTCGGTGAGATACCATTATTACAGCAGGTTGTTTGCCGAGGAGGAACGGCGCGCGCTGAAGCCGATGGGAGCTATTGTGAGACTCGAAATCTTGCGGCCTCTTGGACCGGATCAGGAGGAAGCTCATCTCGAAGCTCGATCCGATATGACGGAGAACACCGCCCGGCAAAATGACGCGCGCGACGCTGAGATTCTACAAATGAGAGAAAAGGGAATGAGCAACCGGCAGATTGCTCAAGCGTTCGATCTCTCCGCGCAACGGGTTGGCCGAATTTTACTTCATCACGAACGGCGGGAAGAGCGCCGGAAGCGGCTCCATTTGATCAAGTTGGAGATCGAGCAGTCAAACAGTCTGGATAAAGTGTGGCCATACGAGGAGCTCTTCAGGATCTTGGGTTTTCCAGATCGGGCCATAACTGTATTAGACGGTCACTTCAGGGCTCAAGGTATACGCACCATGAGCCTCAAAGGGCTGCTGGACTTTTTGCTTCCACTCGAATTTCCCGACGTTGATTTCGCGCTACTGAATATCCCGGCCTATAAAGTACGTGGCATCGGCTATGTTACGTTCACTTCGCTCGTGGGCGTCATAAGCCAAATAGATCTCGGTGAGGGCTTCAATCAGGAGGTGCAGCGGCGAATGGAGAAGCTCATTCAAATCTTAAAACACTGGGGAGATTACGACTACGTCATTGAAGCTTTGGAGAGCTTGGATCGGAAGACTTAGAAGCCTGGCCGGAAAGTGGTGGTGCTCCGGCGGAGTTGATATTGTTTTATAAGTGAGAGAATGATCTACTCATCCAAACAGATGAATACCGATGCTCGGGCCAACATCCCCTCAGTATGACTTTCTCAGTACTGAAATCACCAATCGTATAAGAATGTAAGCACTCTTACCATTTGGTAACATGTAACAAATCTGCACTCCTTCCCGCCATGCAAAAAAGTCGTTTTCCTCTTCGTTGATGACTGAGTAGCCACAAGAACTTCCAACGCATTTCCTTTTGCCACTTCTATTGCAAGGCTCAATAGACAGGCACATTTCTCCCGCATGATTGGATGTGGCACAATATATGATAGAGTATCGGACACGGAGTGCGTTGAGAACAGATACAAAGCTGCAGAAAGTACAGCTCGAAGTGCGAGCTCAGTGTACAATTCCAAAATGAGCATTCATTCAAGCACTTGGGAAGATTCCTACGGAATGACATACGCAATAGTGCTTGTCTCTCAACCTGTATATCCAATTGACAAATGCTGCACACCAGAATATAGCCCAACGAATTAACAAACGACCAGCGAATTGATGACAATATCCGTAGGAAACGAAATTCGCAGGATTTTGTATCGCCATCAGCGTATCAAATCTAAAATATTCTCCAAGGAAGTGAGAACTTAACATGACACCCCAAAGGCATTTTTCATTCTGGCATCCGCTTGTACTGTTGATCTTGCTCGCCATCCGTCCGGCAAGCGCGCAAATCGGCAGCTATTTCGGCCAAAACAAAGTGCTCTACAAAGACTTCGACTGGGCGGTTTTTCGCACCGCGCATTTTGACGTGCATTATTACCCAGAAGAGAAACAGGCCGCTCTCGATGCCGCGCGCATGGCCGAGCGCGGTTATGATTACTTGAGTGAAGCGTTGAATCACCAAATCAAGAATCGCACGCCCCTGTTCCTCTACTCTTCCCTCAACGATTTTCAACAAACCAACGTCGTCTCTGATCTACTCGATCAAGGTACGCGCGGCGTCACCGAAGGCTTGAAAAAACGCGTGGTGCTGCCCATTACCGGTTCATATCGTGAATTCAATCACGTGCTGGTGCACGAGTTGGTGCATGCCTTTCAGTATGACTTGATGCTCGACAGCAAATTCAAGAACAGCCGGTTCAATCCTCCGCTGTGGTTCGTGGAAGGCATGGCCGAATATCTCTCGGTGGGCATGGACAATGTTACCCGCATGTGGGTGCGCGAGGGCCTGTACGCCAATAAATTACTGACCGTTTCGCAATTGAATGGTGCCTATGATATTCGCGTCTATCGGCTGGGCGAATCATTGTGGTTTTATATCGGCGAAACGTATGGCAAGAAGATGGTGGGTGAACTTTTCAAGAGTGCAGTCAGCTTGGGCGAGGTGGAGCCGGCTCTCAAGAAAATGCTCGGCCTCGATGCGAAAGAGCTCACCAAAAGATGGCACGCGCACGCCCGCGACCTGGTCATGCCGCAAGATTCTACGCTGCAGAACCCCGATCAAATCGCCGAGCTCATCACCCACCAGCAAGGTTACTACCATCGCCTGAATGTGGTCCCCTCCGTCAGCCCTGATGGCAATCGCATTGCCTACGTGGCTAACAAGGATCTCAAGGAGGACATATATTTGCTCAGCAAAGACAACAAAGGAAAGTGGAAAGGGCAGCGGTTGGTCGAGGGCAGCGAAGGCAAGCGGTTTGAAACGCTGCGCTACTTTGACAGTTCCATCGGCTGGGCCCGGGACGGCAGTCGCATTGCATTTATTTCCAAATCAGGACGGGATGACGCGCTCTACGTCATGAACCCGCGCACCAAGAAAATCACGCACAAGTTCTTGTTCCAGAAGCTGAACGGCTTGCAATCACCCAGTTTCTCCCCGCTGGGTAATGAGCTGGTGTTTGTCGGCATCTCCGGCGGTATCTCCGATCTGTATGTCGTGGAGCTGGCCGGAGGAAAATTAAAAAGATTGACGAACGATCGTTTTGCCGAATTGCACCCACAATGGTCGCCGGATGGGAAAGCGATCGTCTTTGTCACCGATCGCGGCACCGGCACGGACGAAAAGAAGCTGATCTTCGGTGATTACGATTTGGCCTGGTATCGTCTTGCCAACAATAGCGTTGAAATGATTACCGACCTACCGGGCAACGCCACCAGTCCACAGTGGTCGCCCGATGGCAGCGAAATTGCTTTCATTTCCGACCATCAAGGCATATCCAACATTTATCGTTTACGCCTGGCAAACAAGACCATCACGCCGGTTACTTCGTTACGCAACGGCATCGCAGGTATTACGGAAACCACCCCGGCGCTGAGCTGGTCGGCCAATGGCAGAGTCATGGTCTTCTCAGCTTTTCAGAAAGATAACTGGCAGCTCTATCGCCTCGACGTCGCGACCTCGCCGGTGAAGGGTAGACCCGTTGAATGGACGCAGCTCGCTGCTAATACTACCAGGGTTGATTTCGCCAATGACGGCAACGCCACTTCCACGGCTCAAAAGCCCTTGCGGGCGACTACAAATGCATGGCTTCCTGGTACTCCTGACCCCAATACTTTTTATGCGGATTACCGGTTGGCACCTGTCGATTCCATAGATCAGCGGGACTACAGCAGTAGCTTCAAGCTGGACGCCGTGACCGTTGGCGGAGGTTATAATTCCTACTATGGCGGAGTAGGCCAGGCGGTTTTTCTGTTCAGCGATTTGCTGGGCAATCACAATTTTTATCTATCATCGGCTTTACAAATCAAGAGCCCCTTGTATTCGGATTTTGGGGCGACCTATTTCAATCAACGCAGCCGCATCAATTTTGGCGTGCAAGCCTTTCAATCGGGTTTGCTGTTTACGACGGGCGCCGGTGTCAACTCGGTGGGATACCTGCGCAACACCTATCGCGGCTTCAATGCCGTCGTCGCGTATCCTTTCAGTCGTTTTTCGCGCATCGAGCTTTCCGGCGGACTCACGTGGGTCGATCAAGACATGGTGGTCGATACCTACACACGTAGCAGCATTGACCGGGCGACGACTAACGTCGCGCTCTACAACTACGCCCAGGTCGGAACCGCATTGGTTTATGACAATACCACTTATGGCGCGCTGGGACCGGCCAGCGGAAGCCGCAGGCGCCTTGCGGTGGAGACGACGGCGCAGGATTTTCAGTTCACGAATTTTGCCGTGGATTACCGGCGCTATTTTAATATTCGCCATCGCACCGTGCTGGCCTGGCGCTTCGTGGGCGGTACGAGCGTTGGGCGCGACCGGCAAATCGTCGGCATTGGCGGGCCTTACACTTATCGCGGTGCAGATTATAACGCATTAGCCGGCACCAAGTATCTGATCAGCAATTTGGAATACCGTTTTCCCATGCTACCTTTTCTCCCTGCCAATCTCGATTGGCTCAGCGCGGCCGCATTTTATGATGCCGCAGCCGCGTGGGGCGTTGACATTCCAGGAACGAGCAAGGCGAGCTTTCAACCCTTTTCCACGGTAAACGGCTTTCGCCTCAATGACCTGCAAAGCGCCTTGGGCATGGGCGCGCGCTTCAATATTGGATACTTTCTGCTGCAATACGACATCGCCTGGCCGACGGATTTGAGAAGTTTCGGCAAGCCAGTGAGGCAGTTTTCGATTGGCACGTTTTTTTAGCACCTCAATTTTGCATCAAACCTGGTATGCAACGAAAAGAGAGCCGCAACGAAAGAGAAGAATCATAAATAGCTTCCATGTTTGAACCACCCGTTTGGCGGTTCCAGGCGTATAATCTATGCACGTAAAACCCTCTATTCGCAAAGGTTTTTTGTAACGATTCAGGTACATATTGAAGGCAAAACGATTAAGGGCAAAACGATTAAAAGCTCCTTTTGTGTTTAATCGTTTTGCCCTTAATCGTTTTGCCATTTGAGGAACACCTTCTAAGAAACTCATTGCGGTTTCTTGTGGTTGCAAACTTTGTGAAACCGAAGTAAGGAACTGAGAATTTTGGAATCAAAATCCGTAACTATTCAGCTCCTGTTTCTTGTAAGCGGATTGAACGGATAAAGCGGATTTCTAAAACTTGTTTTGCAGAATCACTATCTGTTCAATCTGCTTCATCCGTTTACTCTGCTTTTTTTGAGCTGAATAGTCACAATTTTGGAATCAAAATCCGTTACAAACAGAGCAAGTTTTTCTCCCACGGAAATCGAACTCCCACGGAATTGTCACTCCTTGCGGAATCAAGAAAAACTTCCGTGGGAATTCCAATTCCGTGGGCGATTCTTCTTGTGGGTTTGAAGCGAAGCTTTGCTAGATAGTTACGGTTTTTTCTTGCGGGGCTTTTTTCGTTGCAAAATTTGAGGAGAAACTTGCGAATGTATTCGTGCCATCCTAACATTCAGAGTGGGTGTCCGAAAGGCGCGCGCAAGGCATGAACGTAGTCGGGTGCCCACCGATTCGAAATTAGGCGTTGCATTATTCATTTTTCATGCTATAGTCAGTAGAGGGAACGAGAACAAAGCGCGGCTCTCTTCGAAAAATAAACCGACTTCCACCACGAAAACTTGGCTGTGAAAGGAGAAGTGCATGAGGAAATTCACACCTGCCATGCTCTGTCTGCTAACGTTGTCGTCGTGCCAATGTCCTGCGCCCCCTTCACCAGATTCCCACGAGGCGCTCATTGCCAGGGGGAAGGAGATTTTCTTCAACGAAACGTTCAGTGGCAACGGCAGAACTTGTGGCACCTGTCATCCGGAAGAAAATAACTTCACCATCGATCCCGCTTTTATCGCTACCCTGCCGAACGACGATCCGCTCTTTGTCGCGGAATTCAACCCAGCCTTGAAGGAGAATTTTGAGAATCCCAGACTGATGCGAGAGTTTGGGTTGATCAAAGAGAACCTGGACGGTTTTGACGATCTGAAGAACAAATTCGTCATGCGTGGCGTTCCGCATACATTGGCGCTTCCCACCTCGATCAACAGCCCCGACGGTCCACGCACGGGGTGGTCAGGTGACGGTGCGCC
>JBOHQX010000405.1:0-39273 GCA_050732395.1 bacterium | reverse complement strand
CCAGAAACTTAACAAGATCCCTACGGGATGACACGGTGGTGTTGCTTGCCGAACCAATCCCGATCACCGGGGTCAGGAGCTGAATAGTCACATCTTAAGGAGCAAGTATGTCACTGTGCAACACTGTCTGCACGGCATTCTTCATCTTTTCGTTCGGCTCTGCTTCGTTGACGAACGCCCAAAAGGAAATCACGCTGCTCAACGTCTCCTACGATCCCACGCGCGAGCTCTATCAAGAACTCAACGCCGCCTTCGTAAAATACTGGAAAGAAAAAACCGGTGGGACGGTCACGATCAGGCAATCACACGGCGGCTCCAGCAAACAAGCGCGCGCGGTGATCGATGGGTTGCAAGCCGACGTGGTCACTCTCGCTCTGGCGTATGATGTTGACGCGATCGTCGAGCAAGCGAAACTGCTGCCGCCAGATTGGCAAAAAAGATTGCCGCACAACAGCGCGCCTTACATTTCGACGCTGGCTTTGCTGGTGCGCAAAGGAAATCCGAAAATGATCAAGGATTGGGAGGATCTGATCCGCCCGGGCATTGCCGTGATCACGCCCAATCCCAAGACTTCGGGAGTGGCGCGCTGGAATTATCTCGCCGCCTGGGGCTACGCGCTCAAAAAAAATAGTGGCGATCAAATAAAGGCCAAAGTATTCATTGGCAAGCTCTACAAAAACGTGCCCGTCCTCGATTCCGGCGCGCGTGGCGCAACGACGACCTTCGCCGAGCGCGGCATCGGCGACGTGCTGATCAATTGGGAAAATGAGCTGCTGCTCATTCAAAAACTGACTCCGGGCGAATACGATCTGGTCGTCCCCTCGATCAGTATTCTGGCCGAGCCCACGGTCGCCCTGGTCGACAAAGTCGTTGATAAGCGCAAAACGCGCGCCGTTGCGCAGGCGTATTTGGATTTTTTGTATTCGGATGAAGGTCAGGAAATTGCCGCCAAAAATTTTTATCGTGCGCATTCGTCCTCCGCCGTTGCCAAATATGCCGCACAATTTCCGCAGATCGATTTATTCACGATTGATGAGGTCTTCGGCGGCTGGCAAAAAGCACAAAAAACACATTTCGCCGACGGTGGGGTGTTCGATCAGATTTATCTGCCGTGACCAAGGCGGTTGGATTACTGGATTACTGGATTGATGGATTGATGGAGTGATGAATGATGGAGTGATGAATGATCAGCGCGCCTCACTCCAGCACTGCAGAAACCCATGAATTCATCTCTCCACCCACCCATCCCTCCACCAATCCACCAATCCATTAATCCATCATTCCAGTAATCCAATAATCCAACAATCCATCATTCCACCTTTGAAGGCACGAACAATCCTAGCAGGAGAGTTGCACATGGCACTGGTACTGAGGCGGCGCAGCGTGTTGCCCGGGTTCGGCCTGGCGATGGGATACACGCTGTTCTATCTTGCGTTGCTGGTTTTGATTCCTCTGGCCGGAACGTTTCTCAAAACCGCAAGCATGAGCTGGGCGCAACTCTGGGAGACCGTCACTGCGCCGCGCGCGCTGGCTTCTTACCGGCTGAGTTTTGGAGCAGCATTGATTGCCGCAGGCGTCAATGCCATCTTCGGCCTGATTGTGGCTTGGGTGCTGGTGCGCTACCAGTTTCCAGGAAAACGTCTGGTGGATGCGCTGGTGGATTTGCCCTTCGCCTTGCCTACCGCCGTGGCCGGCATCGCCTTCACAGCAATCTATTCCAACAAAGGGTGGCTCGGCCAATACCTCGAAGGCGTGGGAATAAAAGTGGCGTTCACGCCGATCGGCGTGGTTATGGTTCTCATATTTATAGGTCTGCCGTTCGTGGTGCGCACGGTGCAGCCGGTCTTGGAAGATATTGAGCCCGAAGTGGAAGAAGCGGCCGCCATTCTGGGCGCGCATCGCTGGCAAACGTTCGCACGTGTGTTACTGCCTGCGATCTGGCCGGCGCTGCTCACCGGTTTCGCGATGGCGTTCGCGCGTGCCGTGGGCGAATACGGCTCCGTGATTTTCATTGCCGGCAACATGCCGATGCGCACCGAGATTACGCCTCTACTGATCATCACCAAGCTGGAACAATACGATTATGCCGGCGCCACGGCTCTGGCGGTCGTGATGTTGGTCATTTCATTTGCATTGTTGCTGCTGATCAATCTGCTGCAAGCGTGGAGCAGCCGCCGCCAACGCCATTAACAGCCTAGAGCCAGCTCGAAACCCTCATCCTGTCATGCTGAAAGCATCCCGCAAGGGCCTTTCGGCTTGGTAGATCCGGCACCCAGGCCAGAGATAGGGATTGTGCCCGGGTAAACCAAGATCTACGGGATGACATTTCCGGGGTTCCAGATCGACTCTTTAAGGAATCAAATGACAAAAGCACTCCTCGAAACGATCCGGCGACAAAGCCAAGCCATCGCGGCACAAGTCAGAACCGAACCCAAATTCATGCGTTGGTTTTTGATTGTCATTGCGTTGGGCTTTCTCGGGTTGTTCGTCATCATGCCCTTGCTGGTGGTGTTTATCTCCGCGCTGGAAAAAGGCTTTGCAGCGTATGGCGCGGCCATTCGGGAGCCGGATGCGCTTGCCGCCATTCGCCTGACGTTGTTGACGGCTGCGGTCGCTGTGCCTCTCAATCTCGTTTTTGGCATTGCCGCGGCCTGGGCCATTGCGAAATTCGAATTCAAAGGGAAAAATGTTTTGATCACATTGATCGACCTACCATTTTCCGTTTCGCCCGTGGTTTCCGGTTTGATTTATGTGTTGATTTTCGGCCTGCAAGGCTGGCTCGGTCCCTGGCTGAACCAGCACGACGTCAAAATAGTTTTCGCCGTCCCGGGCATCGTGCTGGCGACCGTCTTCGTCACTTTTCCCTTCGTCGCGCGCGAGTTGATCCCGTTGATGCAAGCGCAGGGGCATGAAGAGGAAGAAGCGGCACTGTCGCTCGGCGCCAATGGCTGGCAGACCTTCTGGCTTGTGACTTTACCGAATGTCAAATGGGGGTTGTTGTATGGCGTCATTCTGTGCAATGCCCGCGCGATGGGCGAATTCGGCGCGGTGTCCGTCGTTTCCGGGCACATTCGTGGCTTGACCAACACCATGACCTTGCACGTCGAGATTCTTTACAACGAATACAACTCCGCCGCCGCGTTTGCCGTGGCCTCATTGCTGGCGATGTTGGCGCTGGTCACGCTGGCGGCCAAGAGCGCAGTCGAATGGAAAACCAAGCAACAACAGCAAGCAGCTGAGCGCATGGCCAGCGAGGAGAGTGCCGCATGAAAATCACATTACAAAATCTCGTGAAAAACTTCGATGGCTTCACGGCGTTGAAGGGCATCAGCCTGGAAGTGCAATCCGGCGAATTGCTGGCCCTGCTGGGACCTTCCGGTTGCGGGAAAACCACCTTGTTGCGCATTCTTGCGGGATTGGAGTTTGCAGATGAAGGCGTCATCAAATTCGACGGTGAGGATGCCACGCACCAAAACGTGCGTGCGCGGCGCGTCGGGTTTGTGTTTCAACATTACGCGCTGTTCCGCCATATGAACGTATTTGAAAATATCGCATTTGGCTTGCGCGTACGCCCGCAAAAACTACGGCCTGCAAAACAAGCCATTCGAGACAAAGTGCAAGAACTGTTGCGTCTGGTGAAATTGGAGGAGCTGGCCACGCGCTATCCCACCCAGCTTTCCGGCGGCCAGCGCCAGCGTGTGGCTTTGGCCCGTGCGCTGGCGGTGGAGCCGCGGGTGTTGCTGCTGGATGAGCCTTTCGGCGCGTTGGATGCTAAAGTCCGGCAGGAGCTGCGCCGTTGGCTGCGGCGCTTGCACGATGAAATTCACATCACCAGTGTGTTTGTGACACACGATCAAGAGGAAGCATTGGAAGTTGCCGATCGCGTCGTGGTGATGAATGCTGGCCGCCTCGAGCAAATCGGCTCTTCCGAAGAGGTTTATCATCATCCCGCCACGCCTTTTGTGTACAATTTCCTTGGCAACGTCAATTTGTTCCGTGGCCGGATCGAGGACGGCAAGATTCTCTTCGGCGAAATGGAGATGGAGCTGCCGGAAGGTGTGCAACAAGACGCCGAGACGGCGACGGTTTATGTTCGCCCGCATCTATTGGATCTCGAGCATCGGCCCAGCAATCACAGCCATTTTCGCGCGCGCGTCAAGCACATCAACGCTGCCGGGTCGCAAGTCAAGGTCGAGTTGATCGCAGATCAAGGCGATCTGGTGCATGTGGAAATTTCGCAGGAAAGATATCGCGCCTTGGCGTTGGAGAGGGACGTGGAGGTCTTTGTCACACCCAAAGAGAAAAGAGCCTTTGCGGATGCTGCCGCCACAGCGGCTTCCAGGTGAAGAGAGCGTCGCGATTTCTCACCTGCTAATTTCTTTCAGCAGGTGGTCAAAACCGCTATTCATTTTCCTAACTGTCCGGCGAAGCGTCGCCTCAAACCGACAAAAGAACAAAAATTGAATTACCCACTGATTGAAGAATCCCGCGGATAAGAATTCAAGATTCACCAGTGGGTTTCTTCAATCCGTGGGCGAAAATTTGCTCTGTTTATAAAGCCTTCTCGTGTTCAAGGATTTCATCTGATTTCCGATTGACGATTTTCGCTCGGCAATCGTGAATCGTAAATCGCCGATCGGAAATCATAGTGCTTCCTGGAATGACAGGCGAGAGCAGACCAGCTACTGTCTTTCCAGACAATCTTTAAGAACCGCCTTCTTCCTCCCCTCCCTCTTCGCGGTTTTGCCGGCGCTCGGGTTTGTAGTTGTTGAAATTGTATTTAAGATTCAACATCACCACCGGCGCTTCCCGCAGGGAATAACTGTAGTTGTAGAAGTCCGCGCCTCGTGATATTGACTCGTTCTTTGCGGATCCGAACAGGTCTCTAACCTGCATCGTTGCGGACAGGAGCTTCTCAAAAATCTCATATTTGACCGCCACATTCGTCACAAAGAATCCTTGGCTGCTCCCCTGCGAGGAAACCGAGGCACTGTTGTAGAGGCCGTCGAGTTGAAACTGCAGGAAGCGGCTGAGCTTGATCGAGTTGCTGCAACGCGAATTCCAGGTGAAACTTTCCCGCGACAGAGATTCTCCGAACAATGCGCCCTCGATGCGATAGCCATAAAAATTACCGGTGAGGTTGACGTTCCACTTCTTGTGCAGGTCGAAATTCAGCGCAACCTCGCTGCCTAAAGCGTAGTCTTCGCCAATGTTTTCCACTGAATGCAACGTGACATTCTCGGCGTAAACCGAGCGAACATCTTCGATGCGATTGCGGGTCTGTCGAAAATAGGTTTCAATAGAGACCAGGCTTGCACCGAGATGGGTTTGATACGCGATTTCATATGAATCGATGTACTCGGGCTTCAATGCGGGATTGCCTACACGCACGTTGTATGCATCGTCCCAGGTTTGGAACGGCTCGAGCTCGCCGCCGTCGGGCCGGTTGATGCGGCGTGTGTAGCTCGCCATTGCTTGCTGCCCGACCGCAAACTGGTGCGACAGATGAAGTGTCGGGAAATAATCCCAGCGGCCGAGCGTGAACGGCTCCGGTGCGCCGTCGAATGCGATACTGCGCCCAGTGTATTCTCCGCGCAAGCCGACTTGGTAGCCAAAACGCCCCCACTCGCCCCCAGACATGGCGTACAGCGCGTGCGTCTTTTCGTCGTAACGCGTGCGATTGCTGAACTGCGGCAATATCAGGTAATCTCCCGTGCTGGTGTCGAATTCCGCCAACCCCGTTATTTCGTCGTCAAGGTCGAAATCACTCAGATAGCCGGCTTCAAACTTGGCTTCTTTGCCAAACGTCAGGGTGTAGTCGATTCTGGCACGGAGATCGCGTGAGGGGCCGGCTTCGGTTGTGCGCTGTCCACCGACCAGCTCACCGGCCTCCTGTCGCAAGCCGTTCGTGGTTGCTTCGTCTCCTTCACGACGACGATAAAATACCTCGGCAGTCAGCTCGTGTCCTTTAGGGGCGAAGCGGTGCAGCCAGGAGAAGTTCATGCCATAAAAACTGCGGTTGCGAAACCGGTCTGTCGTGCTGGTGTAGAGCAGCTTGGCGCTCTCGGGTGCAGACCATTCCGCGTAATCGAGATTCGCGCCCCTTTGCGAGTCGCGGTAGCCATACCGCCCGCCAAAACTCAGCAGATCTTTGCCGCGAAAATCCAGCTTGAGCTCGGCGCGCAAGCCCAACGAGATGTCTTTTCGCCATGAACCGCCCTCCGAGGCGATGTGGGAAGTGAGGCCCTCATGGGTGGTTTGGTTCTCTTCGCGTTCGTTCCCGATGGAAAGGCGCCGATTGTAGTCCACACCGGCAGTGGCCTGATGAATTTCACTCTTATGGTCGTACAATAAATCGCCGCCCAGCTTGTCGCCAGTGCCGGCGTTGAGATTGGCGATGCCGCTGCGACCTTCGCGCCGCTCTCTTTTCAGAACAATGTTGATAATGCCGGACGTACCCTCCGGATCGTATTTCGCAGAGGGATTCGTGATGATCTCAATGTTCTCGATGGTGCTGGCCGGAATCTGTTGCAAAGCCTCGCTCGGCTCCAACACTGAAGGCTGGCCGTCGACGAGCACGGTAAAATTGCCGCTGCCGCGCAACCTGACGTTTCCTTCGATATCGACGGTTACCGCCGGGACGTTTTCCAAAACGTCCACAGCGGTGCCCGAAATCGCCGTCTGTTGTTGGCTGACATTGACCACCTTTTTGTCGATTTGATAAGTCATGGCCAGGGCTTCGGCCTGCACTTCGACGGCTTCCACTTGCAGCATGGTTTCTTGCAGTGAGATTTTTCCCAAATCGATCTCGTACTTTGCCGGGGCGATCGTGATACTCTCGAAGCGTTGCGTTTTATAACCGATGAATTGAATGTTGGCGTAATAGCTCCCCGGCGGCACGCGATTGATTTGAAAACT
The DNA here is from genome assembly GCA_050732395.1 of bacterium. GTDB lineage: Bacteria > Zhuqueibacterota > Zhuqueibacteria > Zhuqueibacterales > Zhuqueibacteraceae > JBIOXB01. The sequence continues at coordinate 32,355 of JBOHQX010000405.1, read as the reverse complement.
GCCATCATCCTTGGAGGTGGTGCCGGTGACCAGCGTACTGTCTTTTTGGTTGAACAAAATGACATTGGCATAGGCAACCGGCTTTCGCGAAGCAGCATCGTAGATTCTGCCCCTCACCAGACCCCGATGTTCCTGTGCGTAGGTCACCCCCGCAAGCGCGAGGAGTGCGATGAATCCAAATACGGTTATTTTCCTCATGAACTGCGCTCCTGTGATGGTCGTACCATAAACTGGTTACGACTGGTTGGACAAATTCCAATCAGAGTGGGAAAAGTGCTTCAACGTCGCGCTGTATTGAAGTTTTACACGGTTCACAAAGTTAATCGGTTTATTGGCGGGCGATGCATTCCTCACGTCGCCTAGTGGTGAGCGTTGTTGGTTTTGCTCACCCGGAAGAGGTGTTGGTCGTCTTGATACCGATAATCTATCCTCAGATCGTTCAATTCGCAGATTTTTTTCACCAGCGACAGCCCCAATCCCAGAGAATTTTTTTTGAGATTATTGCGATAAAAGCGCTCGAAGAGCCTTTCCCCCGGAGTCTCGAGCGGCGCCCCGTAATTGCTGATGGTCAAGTGGTCGATAGTGGTTTGCAGCCGGATCGGCCCCGGCGACTCGCCATAACTTATGGCGTTGCGCAACAGATTCTTCAACACGATATCCAGCAAGAATGGATCGATGAGCAGGCGATGCTGGTCTACCAGGTCACTCTCAATACCCAATGATTTCAGACGCGCAAGCTCCTCGATCGCGGCAATGTGTTTTTCGATCACTGGTCGCGTCGCCACTTCGATGGCGTTGCCAAATTCCCCGTTCTCGATCTTGGTGAGCAAATTCAAAGTATTGCCGAGCTTCGACAAATGATTGGCCTCGTCGTAGATAATTTTCACCGTTTCGGCGTGGTGCCGCATGACCTCCTCCTGCACGAGCAAACTCTCCGACTTGTTGCGAATCACCGCCAGGGGCGTCTGCATCTCATGGGCCATGTTTTCGGTGTATTCTTTAAGGTTGCGGTAGTCGGATTCAATGCGGCCCATCATTTGATGGAACAAATCCTGCATTTTTCGGAACTCCAGCGTGCTGGTGGCTATTTTTTCCACCTCGATTCTTTGGCCGACTTTGTACATTTTCATCACATCCAAAATCCTGTTGAACGGCCGGAAGAAATAACCGGACTGAAAAAAGTTGAATGCCACGATGGCCAGCGCCAGCAAAGCAAACGCCGGAATCAATGCGCCGAAGATATCGTCGCGCAATCCCCGGAAATCTTCCACGCTTTTGATCATGGCCACGTGATAATACCGGCCATTGGCCTCGATGATGGCGGTTTTTTTCCGAAACCGGTGCATCTCATCTTGCTCGGCGTTGTAGATCAGCGTGTCGGCATAGACCGGAGCCGCGAGTGCGCGCGGCGAGTCACCCAAATCCGTGATTTGGATGCCGGGAGACAGTTCATTTCGAGGTCTCCCGGCCTCGAGGTGCCGCTGGATCTTCTGCCCGGACTTGTTGAAGCGGCTATCCAGGTTTTTGCCGATAAATTTGTCCGCTTCATGCGTGAGAAAGAGCGCGCTGCTGAAGAAGGCTATGAAGGTGAAAATGAGATAGATGAAAGTGGTTTGCGACAAAAGCCTGAACGCACGGGTACTTTTCATCTTCAACTCTCCCTCGCAAATATGTATCCCATGCCGTACATGGCTTTGATGTAGTTCCTGCCGCCGGCGTTGGAGATTTTTTTGCGAAGGTTTTTGATGTGATTGTAAATGAAATCGAAACTGTCTGCTTCGTCGATGTGGTCGCCCCACAGATGCTCGGCGATGCTTTCCTTCGTCAGCATCCGGTTGAAGTTTTGCATGAAATAGACCAGCAAATCGTATTCCTTTTTCGTCAAGCTCAACGGCCGGTCGTGCACGTACGCTTGCGACGCCAGCAAATCAACCTTAATCTCGTTGACCTGCACGTGATTATTGCGATTGAATTTGTTCCGGCGCAGGATGGAGCGAATGCGCGCGTTCAACTCAGCCTGGTGAAAGGGCTTGGTCATGTAATCATCAGCACCTAAATCCAGGCCTTGCACCTTTTCCGTAATCGCGTTTTTGGCGGTCAAAATCAAGATGGCCGTTTCCAGGGCATTGGCTTTGATCTGGCGAAGCACGTCCAAGCCATTGCCGTCCGGCAGGCCAAGATCGACGATCGCCAGATCATACTGATAGACAGAGAGCTTTTCGCTGGCTTCGGCCAACGTCGCCGCACGTTCAACGACGAAACCGCAACCGCGCAAGAATTGCTGCATGTCGTGCGCGAGATGAGAGTTGTCTTCGACGATCAACAATTTCATTTATGGTACAAACTCTGCAAGACCGAAGTAAGGCGCTTCCAAGTAACATGTCATACAGGAGGCCTCTTTTTCAGCATAAGCACCGTGCTCAATATCTAAAAAATCCTTCCAAGATGACATTATAATGTTACTTACCGTACTAACTCTGCAACCGCAGTCGGAAGCTTCCAAGCAACATGTCATGCAGGAGGCATCTTTTTCAGCACAAGCACCGTGCCGGAAACTTAACAAGATCCCTACGGGATGACACGGTGGTGTTGCTTGCCGAACCAACCCCGATCACCGGGGGTCAGGAGCTGAATAGTCACTCTGAATCTAACTCTAAATTTTGTAGAAATTCTATCCAGGTGCATGCTTATTTACTTCAGTTTGCTCCACGCCTAACACCATTTCGGCCACATTTATTCAACTTGACAATGTCGGATTATCCGTAGAGTCTCCCAGCGCGGCGTAGCCGCAACCAAACGAAAAGCGTGGCCACAGAATTACACGGAAGCACACGGAATTGTGAAATGCGTATAACGACAAAATGCTCTTTTCTTTCCGTGTGTTTCTGTGGCTAAAAACTTTGCTAAAAAAGCGAAGTTTTGCAGTATTGTGTTACAAGGAGAATCTCTGCGTAATCTTTGCGTAATCTTAGCGTGAGACATAAAGTCTGTGCACAAAAGCAGATTTTTAACCTACCTGCGCCTGGCAGACAAGCGCCCCGGGCCTTTGATCGGCTTTGGTGAACACCAAATGAAAGCCGGTATCACGTGCATCGCCAACGGTTTACCCGACTAGAGAATTCATCACGCAGAGCATCGCAAAGTATCGCAAAGAAAGGCTCTGTTTAAACCTAGCGCATAACAAGCCGTCAGGATCTCATGCCCTTCCGTTTTTCTAGGTTCTGGCTCCTCGTTCTGGCATTGGCAAGATGGGGCGATATGGCCGTACGCTCCCAAGAATATAATGTTCTCATTCACGTTTGGCAAGAAGCCGGCTTTCCTTATCTCCAAAACTTCACCCGTCATTTTCGCCGGCGCGACGGCCAGATGAAAGTTTGGCAGTCGCCGGAGCTACCTTGTTTTCTGTGCATCGCACTATATCTCAGCTATTGATCACCCCACTATTGGATTGATCCTTCACAGCTCTGATCACACGCTTGCAAAATCTGCAGTTCGAATCAGCCCTCACTTTGTATTTTCTGCAATCTCAATCCTTTATCTTTGTTCAAAACCATCCGTAGCGATAGTGGAAAACCCTCGACGAGACGCGTACATTCACGCGTGCCGTGATGCGAAACGCGAGGCACGGGCCGTGGTGGCGTCGCATCACTCATGCTAAATTCCTTGTCACGATTTGTTGCATCACGCAAGCGCATCAGCCGTAAATCGAAAACCCGAAAGGGCCGTTTTCCGGTCGCAAATCGTCAATCGTAAATCAATCATTCAGCTTGAGCGAAAGGATACGAATATGTCCGACAAACAGTCTTCAACTTCATGGTCGCCAATGTCGCGCCGCAAGATGCTCGGTGCCATGTTGGCAGGTGCGGGAACGGCACTAACCGGCCTCGGCATGAATGCTCTTGGCCGGCGCGCAAAGAACAAAAGCAAAACTCTGCTCGCCGGCATTCCGGCGATTCCGCGCGGCCTGGAGGCGGCCGTCAACATGCCGTTGATCGAAGCACTGCATGGCCGGCGCGCGCGGCGTTTTGCAATGGGGTCGGAAATTCCCGATGGCCCGCTGGCCTATAAATCCAAGCACGACCCGATGCCGCTCGAGCAGCTCGAGCAAATGCTGGTGCTCACCGCTGCTGCGGGCAATACCGGCTGGCATTACATGATCACTCGCAATCAGCGCTACGCGCCACATTTTGCGAATTATTCCGCTGCGGCCGGCGGGCGCACTTTTCCCTCTGCTGCCGGCTTTCACACCAGCGAGTTCTTTTTCACCGACGACAATGGCGTCTACTTTTTTCCGACGCGTGATTCCGGCTCGCTGGTAGAGCGCGACGCTGAAGGCAACTTCGATCTGCACGCCTGGCTCGAGGCGCATCGCCGGCGCATTCGCAAGCTGGCGGACGGCCGTTTACATCTTCCGCCGCAAGAGCCTTATATGGAAGGCCACAATACCTGGTGCGTGAACCGGCCGGGCAGCACGCTCATCATACCCGTCGCGGACGTTGCGCAACATATGGTTTTGATGTTGTGTTTCTTGGTGCAAAACGGCTACAGCATATTTGACGACATGAACAATGAGCGCATCAAAGGCCTGGAAAGATTCCGAGGTTTGGTGGACGTCGACAATCCGTTTCCACTCACGTTCGTCGAGCAGTATGCGCTCACCGAGGTAACGGCCGAGCTTTCTACCGCGTGTTACGCCGGCATGTTGATGCTCCAGGCGCTCGGGCTTGGCGGCTGGATGTTCGACGGCATCGATCGCTTCACCATGCTAGGCGCGAGCGGCGATCCCAAAGTGCCGGGACTCGGCTTCCGCTATGACAAGAATGACCGCTGGCCGTTGCCCAACGCCACCGGCCTACCAGGCGTGTTCGAAGGCTTTTGCCCGCCGCATTACCAGGATATGCGAGCGGCAGTTGAAGCGGTGGTGCAGCGCAAGTTTGGATCGGCCGGGCCATTCAATGGCAAAACGCCGGGCCCCTGGAAAGAGAGCAGCCGGATTCGCTCCAGTGCGCAAATGCACAGTGAGGAGTTCAAGGATTGCGTGGCAACAATGGCCCAGTACGTGTTCGACAAGTTCGGCAAATTTCCTGGCACGGTGCCGACGATTTTCGTCCTGACTTATTTGCAGGCACACCACCTGGATCTGGAATTTTACGACAAATACTTCAGCGAGGGCGGGTATTTGGAAACGCATGCGCGGCATGACGAATTGTGGCATCGGAAGGCATAGCGCGGAGGGCGTGGGGCATGGGGCAAATAACCGGGAATAGGATACACCAAGCTCCAAGCTCCATGCTCCATGCCCCATGCCCCATGCCCCATGCCATAAACGCCACGCCCCATCCGCCTTTCAAGAGCCCAGCTATATGATTGAATTTTGTCACTCACAAGCTCAGGAGACAGCCATTTTTCAAACAACGACTTTCAAAAAGCAGTCTGCCATTGTTTTCACCGCAGTGTTTCTACTCGCCGCTTCTGTCGAGGCACAAAGCGATGCAGTAGTGCGTTGGAATCGCATTGCCACGGATGCTGCGGTAGCCGCGAAGATGGACCCGCTTACAGAGTCGCGTGTCTTTTCAATCCTTCACGTCGCGATTCACGACGCCCTCAACACGATTTATCGCCGCTACGAGCCGTACCGCTTGCAAGCACAAGCTTCGCGTGAAGCGTCGGCAGAAGCCGCGATCGCGGCAGCCAGCCATGCTACGTTGGTCGAATTGATGCCCATGCAGAAGTCCCAATTCGACGCCAGCTTCGCAGAAGCGCTTGGCGCCATCCAAAACGGTGAAGCAAAGGCTGCCGGACTCGAAGTGGGCCGCAAAGCAGCCGCAACCATTCTTGCGGTGCGTAAAAATGATGGCGCGAGCCGCACGGTAGCCCGTGAGCCCGGCAAAAAGCCCGGCGAATACCGGCCGACGCCGCCAGACTCCACGCCGGCGTGGTTTGCGCATTGGGCTGAAGTGACGCCCTTTGTGATGAAGTCGCCTGAACAATTCCGGCCAGTGCCGCCTCCGGCCGTCACCAGCGCTCGCGCTCTTGCCGATATGGAGGAAGTCAAAGAAATCGGCGCTGAAAAGAGCGTCACGCGCACGGCCGAGCAAAGTGAAATTCGCGAAGCCGGTGACCGGGAATGGATCAACTACCTGCCGACGCCTCCAGTGCCGGATTATCCCTCGACGCACACCGTGTTAGGCGCTGCGGCTGCCGCGGCGATGGAAGGATTCTTCGGAACGGACTTCATCAGCTTTACGATGACGAGCGGTGCCCCATATCCCGGGCTCACGCGAAAGTTCTGGAGCTTCTCGGAAGCGGCGCGGGAGAACGGCGCCTCACGGGTGCTTGCGGGCATTCACTTCGCAACGGCAGTGAGCGCCGGCTATTTGCAGGGCACTCAGATTGGCGTATGGGTCGCAGACAATGCGCTGCGGCCGGTGAAAACCTCAAACCAAGCGCCAATATCGAGGATGTCCTCCGAGTCGCCTCGTTGATGGTTGACAATGCAGCCGGGCTTGCGCGTGATGGCGCCTTTAGCTATTGGGCATTCGGATGTGCAAGTCCGGCTTTGCGTAAGCTTATGGAAGAGATCGACGAAATCCTTCGCAATCACCGGAAGTGATATCTATCGCGCAGCCATACAGCGCCCGGGCAGTAATTTCTCGAGGCTGAATAGTTAACAGGCGCCAAGTAGTTTGAATGGTGCAAGCATTCATATTCATATAAGGAGGTTTCTATGTTGCCACAAATCATTCGCGGCCCGTTGCGGATCGCATGCGCCGCAGTGTTGCTGTGTGCTGTGAGTGAAGCCCAGGCGAGTGGAGATCATCCGCCAGGCCGCATGAATCAACCCGAGTCGGCCGAGGTCCTCGACGAGAAGACAGCGGATGTGACCGGCACAATTCAATCGATTGCGCTTCCCAGCCGCGTCAAGCTGCAGTATGTCGAGCAGGGAGATCCCTCCGGCGTTCCTGTATTGCTGCTGCACGGCTACACCGACTCCTGGCGCTCGTTCGAGCTCGTGCTGCCTTTTCTGCCCATGTCCATTCACGCCTATGCGCTTTCGCAGAGAGGCCATGGTGATTCAGAGCGCCCGGTATCGGGCTATCATCCTTATGATTTCGCCGCAGACGTTGCCGCCTTCATGGATGCTCGCAAAATCGCGCGCGCGGTGATTGTCGGCCATTCCATGGGCAGCTACGTCGCCCAATGTTTTGCAATGGAGTACCCCGACCGTACGTTGGGTGTTGTGCTCGCAGCCTCGTTCACAACTCTGCAGGGCGATGCAGGCATCCAGGAGTTTTGGAATACGGCCGTTTCAAAGCTTGCAGACCCCATCGACCCAAGCTTTGCGCTTGAATTTCAAAAGAGCACGCTGGCCGTGCCCGTGCCGCAAAATTTTCTCGATACCGTCGTGCAGGAAAGCCTGAAGGTGCCGGCGCACGTCTGGAAGGCGGCGCTCAAAGGCTTAATGGAATCGGATCTTTCACGAGGGCTTGGCAAAATCAAAGCGCCCACTCTCATCGTTTGGGGAGATAAAGACACGTACTTTCTCCGAGACCATCAGGATGCCCTGGCAGCTGGTATTGCAGGTTCACAGCTTGTGATCTATCACGGCGTGGGGCACGGCATCCATTGGGAAGATCCCAGACGCTTCGCCGCTGATCTGGTGGCTTTTGCCGAGAGGCTTGCCAAGTGAGTCGCCATGAAGCAAGATCGGCTCGGATAGACCCTAATCCGTTGGTCCCTTTTCCATTGGCAATTTGAAACCATTAGAATTTCTTTCTAACTTTCACGACATCATTGCCCTTCTCAGCTCGAAAGCCAAAGATGCCTCCTATGCACAATCCGGCAATCCGTCGTAAGCAAGTCAATGGTGTACTGCGCCTCGTTGGGCAGTTTTCAGCCAATGGCGGAACACTGGTCGTATCGGGTTTCGAGCAAGGTGGAAACCCGATGGTTTCGCGCCACCAATTCTTTGAATTCTTCGATGCTGAAGGGCGATTACTTCAAATGAAGTTTGCTTTTTTTGATTCCAAAATTCTCAGTTCACTGTCCGGGCGCTCTTGCGGTTTCTTGCAGTACAAACTCAGCAAAACCGAAGTAAGGGGCTTCCAAGAAACATGTCATGCAGGAGGCAACTTTTTCAGCACAAGCACCGTGCTTAATATGAAAAAGATCCTTCCAGGATGACATCATAATGTTACTTACCGTACTAACTCTGTCAACCCGAGTCGGAAGCTGAATAGTAACAACTAATCAAGGATGAAGTAAAGACAGCATGATAAACCTACGCAGATTCTTAGTCGCAGCCCTCCTCCTCGCATTCGCGGCTACTGGCTTCCAGCCGGTCGCGGGTCAAGAGGGGCAAATGCTTTCCATCAACGGTGTGCAGTTATACTACGAAGTGCGAGGTGATGGACCTCCACTCCTCCTGTTGCACTACTTCGGTGGCTGCGGCCAAGCCTGGCAACCGCACGTGGTCCGGCTTGCAAAACACTACCGTCTCATCATTCCAGACATGCGTGGCCACGGTCGCTCCACCAACCCGTTGGGCGAGTTCACCCATCGCCAAGCGGCGCTCGATATGTTTGCCTTGCTCGATCAATTGGGTATCCAGCGCTTCAAAGCAATGGGAATGAGCAGCGGCGGGATGACCTTGATTCACATGGCCACACAGCAGCCGGAACGCGTCGAGGCCATGGTCCTGATAGGCGCCACGTCGTACTTCCCGGCGCAAGCCAGAGCCATCATGCGACGGAGCGACCCGGACAGTTTGAGCACAAAAGAGCTGGAGGAATGGGGACAGTGTAGCGTGCGCGGGGAGGCGCAGACCCGAGAAGTACTCGGTCAGTTTCATCGTATGAAGAACAGTTACGACGACATGAACTTCACCGAACCTTACCTGGCCACCATCACCGCGCGGACGCTGATCATCCACGGTGACCGTGATGAGTTTTTCCCAGTAGCCATTCCGGTCCAGATGTACGGTGCCATTCCGCGATCCTATCTATGGATCGTTCCGAATGGCGGGCATTTCCCGGCTCTCGGCAAGGGTGCCGGTAACTTCCAGGACCATGCCTTGGCCTTCCTGCAGGGTGAGTGGGAAAAGCAATGACGCTTTCGCTTTGAGTGGATTGAACGGATGGAGAAGCTGAAAAACAGGTTTTTGAAATCCGCTTATAGGAAATAGGAACTGAGCAGCTACCAACCAAATTTTGCAATGAAAAAAGACCCGCAACAAAAAGAGCTTTAAAATTGCGGTTTTTATTTGCATCATTCTTGCGCCCAAAACTACCAAAGGAGTGGTTCAAATATAGAAGTCATTCATGAATTTCATCTTTCGTTGCGTTTCTTTTTTCGTTGCAAGCCAGTCCTTCGTTAATCGAAAATCGCAAATCTTCAATCGTGAATCAACTATTCGACCAGGGTGGTCAAGAAATGAACCCCGTCACCCCCATTTTCACCATCGACCTGCTTCCCCAGCTTCACGCCGAGCTTCTGGCATTGTTGAAAAGCCTCAGTGATGAAGATTGGAACAAGCCCACGGTCGCGCGCGCCTGGTCGGTCAAGGATATCGCCGCGCATTTGCTCGACGGTGACCTCCGGCGGCTCTCGTTGCAAAGGGATCAAGCGCCGCTGCCGCAACCGGAATCACCTCTCGCGAGCTATGGCGAGTTGACGGCGTTCTTGAATCGCTTGAACGCAGAATGGGTACAAGCCGCCAAACGTCTTAGCCCGAGAATCCTAATCGGGCTGTTGGAATGGTCGGGCGAGCAGGTTGGTCAATTCTTCAAAACGCTTGATCCGTATGGGACGGCGCCGTTTGCCGTCGCATGGGCCGGTGAAGAAACCTCACTGAATTGGTTTGATACAGCCCGTGAATATACCGAACGCTGGCATCATCAGCAGCAAATTCGCGACGCGGTTGGCGCGTCCGGTTTGACGAGTCGGAAATGGCTCCATCCGGTGCTGGATACGTTCTTGCGCGCATTGCCGCATGCTTACCGTGAAGTTAGGCCCAATGAGGGCACACTGATTTCTTTCGAGGTGACGGGAGAAGCCGGAGGAGAATGGACATTCGGCAGAGAGAACGGAGCGTGGCACCTTTATGCCGGAAGCAGCCAGCATTCCGCATGCCAAGTTCGCCTCGATCAGGACACCGCGTGGCGAATGATGACAAAAGGTTTGCCACGCGACCAGGCCGCGGCACGGCTCGAGATCGGCGGCGAGCAATCCCTGGGAACACCCATTCTCGGCATGCTGGCAGTGATGGCGTAATAGAATACACAAACGGAACGGGGCTATAGGCGGGCGGCGTACTTGACACTGAACTAAATTTTCACAAGATTTCCACGAGCGCGATACGCGAGCTCAGAAGTTCATTCGTAAAGTTGAAAAAGGGCCATTCATGAACACAACTACAGACTTGAAGCGCGAGCTCTTGCGCCACACTGTGGCCACGCTTGCGTACCGTGGCGGCAAGACCTTGCGAGATGCCCCGCAAGATTTCGCTGCGTTCCGCATTGGCGAGGCCACGCGTACGCCCGCGCAGATTCTGGCTCATATCGGTGATTTGCTCGATTGGGCATTCTCGCTGGCAGAAGGAGAACAAAAGTGGCACGATTCAAAGCCTCTGCCCTGGGAACAAGAGATCGCGCGCTTTTTTGCCGGGCTGAAAAGACTCGACGATTTCCTGGCCTCCACCGCTCCCATGGCGCGCACGTGCGAGAAAATATTTCAAGGGCCAATCGCGGACGCGCTCACCCACGTCGGGCAAATTGCCATGCTGAGGCGCCTCGCCGGGTCGCCGGTGCGCGGCGAGAACTATCACAAAGCGGAAATCGAAGCCGGGCGTGTTGGACCGGAGCAATCAGAGAAACGTGCGGAATTCGATTGAAATTCTGGCGCAATACTTCATAAACACTGTTACACTGATCTGCCGGCCATAACCCCAACGGCATCAGAGCATGAGAACCAAGCATTCAGCAAGTCACCGCCATGAAGCATACAAGCGAACCTGCGGACCATGATTTGTCCTTCCCTTCTTTTCCCCCGCCCCAGACTTCGGAAAGCGAGAAACTACTGGAGCTCTTCTTCTCGCAGTCGCTCGACGGCTTTTTCTTCATGATGCTCGACGAGCCCGTGCGCTGGGACGATACCATCGATAAAGAAAAGGTGTTGGATTACGTGTTCGCCCACAAGCGCATGACCAAAGTCAATGAGGCCATGCTGGCGCAATACGGCGCTACCCGCGACCAATTCCTCGGCTTGACACCGAATGATTTTTACCAGCATGATCTCGCCCACGGCCGCGAAGTGTGGCGACGTTTTTACGACGCCGGACGCTTGCATGTCAAGACCCATGAACGCAAGCTTGACGGCACGCCGATTTCGATTGAAGGGGACTACCTCTGCTTCTATGATTCCGAGGGTAAAATCACCGGCCACTTCGGCATTCAGCGCGACGTGACCGAGCGCAAACACGCTGAAGAGGCTTTGCGCCAATACACCGAGCGCCTGAAAACTTTGCAAGAAATCGACCGCGCGATTTTGGCCGCGCGCTCGCCGGCACGCATCGCACAGGCGGCGATGCGCCACATTCACGAACTTGTACCGTGTTTGCGAGCGAGCGTGGCCGTGTTCGAATTCATGCTAAACAAAGCCGTACTCATCGCGATTCACGCCCAAACTGAAACCAAGCTGGACGTAGGTACGGAGTTTCCACTGGAAGCCTTCGGCGATATCGAACAACTTTGGCTGGGAAAAGTTCGCAAAATTGAGGACGCAGAAGCGCCTTCCGACAATCCGGCGATTGCGCGCGTGCAGGCCGAGGGTGTGCGTTCTTATATCAACGTCCCCATCCAGGCGCAAGGGGAGTTGATTGGGGTGCTCAATCTGGGTTCCGAGCGTCCGGGCAGATTCTCCAACGAAGATGTTGAGATTGCCCAGGAGGTGGCCAACAGCCTCGCCATCGCCATTCGCCAGGCGAAATTGTTCGAACAAATCGAGCAACACGCGATTGAGCTTGAGCAGCACGTGGCGGAAAGAACTGCCGAGCTTTCCGATACCAATATGAGTTTGAAGAGGGAGATTGCGGAGCGCAAGAAAACGGAACAGGCCCTCCATGACCGCCTGGCGATCGAGCAAATCATCAGCGACATCTCCACGCACTTTATCAATCTTTCCTGGCAACAAATCGACGAAGGCATCAACGATGCGCTGGAAAGAATGGGCAAGCTCGCAGGCGTGGATCGCAGCTATTTGTTTGCTTTCTCTGAAGATCATTCCAAAGCGCGAAATACGCACGAATGGTGCGCTCCACAAGTGCCCCCGCAGATCCAAAATCTGCAGGAACTGAACGTGGCGGACTTCGCGTGGATCTTTCCAAAACTCCTGCGCGGAGAAACGGTTTATATACCGCGTGTATCCGAGCTTCCTGCTGAAGCGGAAATGGAGAGAGCCGTTTTTCAGGAAGAACAAATTCAGTCTTTGCTCGTAGTGCCTTTGAGGTATAATGGCAAGGTGAGAGGCTTGCTGGGATTCGATGCCGTTGAAGCCGAAAAGGCCTGGATCGAGGAAGACGTACGGCTGCTGAACGTGGTGAGCGAAATCATTGCGCAATCCTTGCAACGGCTGCAGGCGGAAGCGACGGTACAAGAGCGCCTGAAGCTCGAGAAGCTGATCAGCGAGATTTCGACCTGCTTTATCGATCTCGGCGCGGATGAAGTCGATCTTGGCATCAATTATGCCCTGCAGAGGCTCGGCGAATGGGAAGGCGTGGATCGCAGTTATTTGTTCCTATTGCTCGAAGAGGGCAAGCGCGCCGTGAACACCCACGAATGGTGCGCGCCAGGCATTTCCCCGCAGATTCAAAACTTGCAGAATCTCGACTTTCATCATCTGTCATGGGCCGCGCGCAAGATGCTCAAGCATGAAATTCTCTACGTGCCGCGCGTCGCCGACCTGCCGGGTGAGGCACAAATCGAAAAAATCCACTGGCAGGAACAGGGCATTCAATCGCTGCTGACCGTGCCCGTGATTTTCGGCGGAACGATGCAAGGCTTTATCGGCTTTGATTCGGTGCAAGCAGAAAAGATTTGGCGGGAAGAAGATGTTCGACTTTTAAATGTTGTCAGCGAGATCATTGCCCATTCGCTGCACCGCCAGCAAGCTGCGCAGGCCTTGCGCGCGAGCGAAGAGCGCCTCACCCGCATTTTCGAATCGGCCATGGACGCCATCATCACGATCGATGAAGACTTGCGCGTCGTCATGTGCAATGAGGCAGCGGAAAAAGTTTTCCGTTGCCAAAGCGCCGAAGTAAGGGACAAGTCGCTGGAAGCATTTTTGTCCGCGGGCTTTCGCGAGCTGCTTTTGCAATATATGCAATCCAGCGCGGCGAAGATATTACCGCAATACATTTGGGCGCCGGAAGGCCTGACGGCTTTACGCAAAAACGGCGAGTCGTTCCCCATCGAAGCCACGATTTCGCGCGTTGAAGTGGCGCAACAGAATCTCTTCACCATCATTCTCCGCGACATTAACGAACGTAAAAGAGCTGAAGAAGAGGTGGCGCAATTACAAAACCAGAACGTCTATTTGCGCGAAGAAGCGTTGCGGAGCGAATATAACTTCGGCGAGATCATCGGCGCCTCGCCGGTGATGCACCACGTGTTCAAAAACATCAATATGGTGGCGGCCACCGATACGACGGTACTGCTGCTCGGTGAGACCGGCACCGGCAAAGAGTTGATGGCGCGCACGATACATAATCTCAGCAGCCGCAAAGACCAGGTCATGGTGAAAGTCAATTGCGGCGCGATGCCCGCCGGATTGGTAGAGAGCGAATTGTTCGGCCACGAAAAGGGCGCGTTCACCGGCGCGACCGCGCAAAAGAAAGGCCGTTTCGAGCTCGCGCATCGCGGCACCATCTTTTTGGATGAAATTGGCGAATTGCCGTTGGAAACGCAGGTGAAACTGCTGCGCATTTTGCAGGAGCAGGAGTTTGAGCGTGTCGGCGGCACACAGACGTTGAAAGTGAATGTGCGCGTCATCGCAGCGACCAATCGCGACTTACTGGAGGAGGTGCAGCGAGGTGCATTTCGAGCCGATTTGTTTTATCGCTTGAATATCTTTCCGATTCAAATTCCCTCACTGCGCGAGCGCCAGGCGGACATACCGCTGTTGGCAAATTATTTTATCGTTGAATTTGCGCGGCGCCTCGGCAAGCGCATCAACGGCATTCATCAAAAAGCCCTGGAGAAGCTGACGGCCTATGGATGGCCGGGCAACGTGCGCGAATTGGCGAATATCCTCGAACGCGCAGTGATTCTCTGTCAAGGCCGTGTCTTGCAAGAAGAGCACATTGCAATTTTCCCGACTGCAAATTCCCCTTCGGAAAAATTCGAGACGCTGGAGGAAGCCGAGCGCCGCCACATTCTGCAAGCGCTCGACAAAACCGGCGGTGTGCTCGCCGGTCCCAAAGGCGCTGCGCAATTATTAGGGCTCAATCGCTCGACACTGTGGTCGCGGATGAAAAAGTTGGGGATAAACTCCTCCAATCAGAATTAGGCTTGGGCTACTCCGAGAACTTTCCTCGATTTTAAATTAACTGTGAGTATTCCAAGCTTAGCCTCCCTGCCGAAATCTCGGCACCGTTCTGACATATCAGCATCTTGCCGTTCGCTCGTCAATACGACGACTCCCAACCGATATCATATTAACTCTCTAATATCAATGCCACTTGAGTGACACGTTCGATGGCATTTTTTTTCGTGGTACGACTTTCGCCAAAGATGAAAACAAATAAAAGAGGCGAAGCCATGGCACAATTCCTCTTTCGTACGCTACGAAATCGCTTCGGCATGGCGCGATCTAATGAAATCTCACCGCAGGGTAGGCACGACCATGTTCCTCATCAAGAAAGTATATGAAAACGAATTGACAGCCTTGTTGAAGATCGAAGGCGAAATTTCCAATCTCACACTGGAAGATTGGGCCGCAGCCCTGGCCTCATTGCTGCAGCAAACAAATAAGCACGTCATTCTGGATTGTTGCGATATCACCTTTGTGAGTCCCAAAATCGCGGAACGGCTGCTGCAGCAAATGACGAATAGGGTTTTTTTGCTCAATTGCCCAACCATGGTGCAAAATCTTGTGCACGCTGCCGGTTTTTCAAAACAGGTATTGGAATAGCCTTTCGCATGCGAAAACCGAGATCAACTTCAAATCACTTCAGTTCCATTCATTTCTAAACAACTCAAGGGAGTACCTCAATGAAGACCTTTGTAAAACGCAGCCTGGCGCTGTTAACGGTTGCTGGATTGTTCACAGCATGCAGCGATGACCCCGCGCCGACACAACCGACCGGGCCGAATGTAGCGGTGATTTCAGCAACTGGCGACATCACCACAAAAGTCAATGAGTTTCGCGCGTTGCTGGGCGATCCCAACAACGGCGGCCAAGCCGGTCAGAAGCCCAGCGGCCGGCGCGAAGTGGCCTGGGACGGCGGGGGCGCCAAGCCGTTCAACAATCGCAATGATTTCCCCGCAACATTCTTCAATGTGAATGCCAAGAATGGCATCGTATTCACGACGAACGGCACGGGCTTTCGCAATGACAGTCTGCTGTTCGCGGAGATCAATCCGACATACAGTCAGCAGTTCAAGGCCTTTAGCCAACCGGTAACGTTCTCGGCAATTGGCAGCAACAGCTTCAGCGCCCTCTTCCAAGTTGCGGGCGAGCCAACTCCCGCTGCGGTAACCGGGTTTGGCGTGGTGTTCTCGGACGTTGATCGCGAAAACAAAACCTCTTTGGAGTTCTTCGACAAAACCGGAAACAGCTTGGGCGTTTACTACGCGCCAGCGCGCTCCGATGCGAATGGCCTTTCGTTTATCGGTGCAAAATATGACGCAACCATTGTCGCCCGCGTGAAGATCACCTGTGGCGATGGCGTGCTCGGTGCGGGCGTGGATGACGTGACCATTGGCGGCACAGTGGATGTAGTGGTCGTGGATAATCTCTTCTACGGCGAGCCACAAGCCCTTTAAATAAATCGTGGAGTCGGGCTAAATGAGGCCAAACATGTGAGGATCTAGAGTAGAGACAAGCCCGACTTCACCCTTATGAACGAAACTTCTTAGAAAATCGATTCCAAACTGTGCAGAGATTTCAACACGCTGCTGAAATATCAGCATTCCTACCAAAATCAATAAACAACGCATAAACTCACAATTGACACGCTAAGTCATAGCCAAATATCCACTTGCGTTAATAACCCACGTGGCTTTTTAGTTTTGGCATCAGTTTCGCATTGCCAGTCAAAAACATAATTGTGCGGAGGTGTCATGCTGGAATATCACAAGAGCATCACGACAGGGGCGGCAACATTTTTTCCGCTCGGTGGTGACGCAGCAACCGTTCTGCACGACCGGCGGCGACCCAGCCAATCGGAGCGCAATGGATTGCCGCAACCGCTTGTTGACAAGCGTGTCTTCGACAATCTTCTAGGTTTAAGTGCGGAGATGCAGATGATCTTCAAGCTCATCGCACAGGTGGCCGCAACCGACGTCGCGGTGCTGGTGCAGGGTGAGACTGGCACCGGGAAAGAGCTGGTCGCCCGCGCAATTCACAATCACAGCCTGCGAAATCACAAACCGTTTGTGGCTGTAAATTGCGCAGCCCTCTCCGAAACGCTTTTAGAAAGTGAATTGTTCGGCCACGAGCGCGGCGCATTTACCGGCGCCCTCGAGAGAAAACTGGGACGTTTTGAGCTGGCAGATGGCGGCACGATCTTCCTGGACGAAATCGGGGAGATCCCGCCGCCGACACAAATCAAGTTCTTGCGGGTTCTGCAAGAGCGAGCATTCGAGCGCGTGGGTGGGGCGGAAACAATCCGCTCGAACTTCAGGATTATTGCGGCGACAAACCGCAATTTGAAAGCCGCCATGCAGGAGGGCAGGTTTCGCGAAGATTTGTATTACCGGTTGAATGTCGTGCCGGTAAGAATCACGCCGCTGCGGCAGCGTAAGGACGACATACCTCTACTGGTGCGGCATTTTGTGGAGAAATATGCCCAACGCTATCACAAACCGGCCCCGGAAATTGCTCCGTCCGCAATGAAGATGCTATTGGATCATTCCTGGCCCGGCAACGTGCGGGAGTTGGAGAACGTTATAGAAAGAGCGCTCATCATGTGCGCTGGTGCGAGTATCGAGGCGAATCATCTTTTGCATTTGGAAGATGACACTGAAGTCGCATTATTGAGTCAGGCCGTGCAGCAGCACTTGCCGGAGGCGGAATTGACGAAACTGTACGCACGCCTCATCTTCAACGAACAAAACGGCAACAAGAAGGAAGCCTGCCGGATCTTGGGCATCAATTTTCGTACGTTGCAAAATCGGCTCGGCGTCCACGATCCTGTCATGCACGCCGCAGGCCGGTCGGCAGATGTCTTGGAATAGCCGGCGCCGTACAGGTCAAGCGTGTAAGCCGCTGGCTGCAGGTCGCCACACTCGCAAGGCGCCTGCCAAAGCAATTATGAAAAAGAATCTTCTTGCGCTGCGAGCTATTTGGATGTGCAAAATTCAACTCCAGATCGAAGGTTTCATTATCATCGGATGAATGCGATGTTTCGGAAAATTATCTTGGCTGTTTCTTTTATCTTTCTTATAGCGTTGGTGAGTTCCACACTCGTGCAGTCCTCGCGCAAGCCTGCCGGCGAAGGTGCAGGGGGAACAATGTTCCGAAGAACACTGGTGCCGTGCCAGGCCTCGAGCCTGTACCGGCGGATACTGCTGACGCCCAATTGCAAAACCAGTATCCGGACCATGAGCGTGAGGCGTCAAAAGGAGCCATGACAGCGACGAACGCCAGACTGGTCCAATTGCTGCCGCTCGACCATACTGCTCCGATTGCCGGGCAGCCGGTGGACTTCAGTTGGACTGAGGTTGAAGCCGCGGCGCGGTATCGGCTGGAAGTGGAAGTGACGTACGGCAAAATGATCATGTCGGCGGTGTTGCCGCGCGGTGTTCGGGCGTATCGTGTACCGTTTTGGCGGCTGGATGGCCAGGACGGTGTGCGCTGGCGCGTAGTGGCTCTCGATCAGGGAGGAAAACTGATCACGGAAACGCCTTGGCGGATTCTTTTGCCGCTCTCCTCCGAATGCGAAGACTAAAGTGTTTTTATCAGCCGCCCTGACCCGGTTAGGGCGGCGCTTTAACGCTCACGCAGAAATAATACCGGACACCATTCTCGGAATCCTCACCCTGGACGGTGCGTGGTTGGTTGTCACCGCACTGGCGGGACTTTTTTTCATCAGCACCGCGGAACATGGCGGCCACCTAGAGCGTTTATTTGGATAACACTGCTGAGGAATCCGCTGGGTTTCTCTGTGCGTTGGAAATTGTTCTTGAATCAATTTGATTATTATTTGGTAACTATTCAGCTGTTTTCCCCAAATGGCAAAACTATTAAGGGCAAAACCATTAGAAGCTTCTTTTTTGGTTAATAGTTTTGCCCTAAATAGTCTTGCCTGTATTATACCTGAATAGTTACAGTATTTGAATCCATACAATTTCGCTGTCCATGACTAATTCCTCTTACAACTTGACACGATTTAGCTCCCTCTGGGTCTGCGACAAGGTCCTCGAGGAAAGAGCTGTCAGGTAACGAAAGTATCACGGCTCTTCTGGTGTTAGGCCAGACACGCCCCTCGGGATCTAGACCCAGGGGCATTTTCATTTCTGGCCTTTGCTTGAACACGGATCATGACAAACCAGGAGAGCAAAATGAGCCTTCGCGTCCTAAGCCATGAAGCCCTTGTCCATGCGTTGCATCTGCGCGATCTCACGGACCCGCAGCAGGGCGCGCATGCGATGCAGCAGATCGTTTGTGCCATTCACACACCTTTGGCAGCACGCTGGCAATGCCGGCGCCATTTGCATCGTGCGTGCCCAATCGTTTCTATCGAAGAAAATTATGACCAGCTTGGTTACCCTGCCGGCGGTGCCGCTCGCGACGCGCGTTATACCCGCTACGTGACTGGGCGTATGCTGCTGCGCACGCAAACTTCGGCGATGATTCCGGGATTGCTGCGGGCAGCAGCCCTCGACCCGCCGGAAGAAGTGTTGCTCATTTGTCCCGGCCTGGTCTATCGTCGCGACGTGGTCGATCGGCTGCACACCGGCGAGCCGCACCAGCTCGATCTTTGGCGCTTGCAACGCGGCCAACTGGCGAGCGCTGATTTGCGCGAGATGATCGCGACGGTGGTCGAGGCCGCGCTGCCGGGCTATCGCTGTCGCGCCAGTGCTGCCAGCCATCCATACACGACCAATGGCTTACAAATCGACGTTGAACACAACGGCGAATGGATTGAAATCGGCGAATGCGGTCTGGCTGCGCCCGCCGTGCTCGCGGGCGCCGGGCTCGATATCGGGCAGATCACCGGTCTCGCGATGGGCCTCGGTCTCGATCGCATACTCATGATCCGGAAGGGGATCGAGGATATTCGCCTGTTGCGTTCCGAAGATCCGCGCATTGCCCGACAGATGCTCGATCTTTCGCCCTATCTTCCAGTTTCAAACCAGCCACCGATTCGCCGCGACCTGTCTATTGCCATTGCAAAGGGGCTGACCGCCGAAGAATTGGGCGACCGCATCCGCGAGGCGAGGCGCGACCATCTCGAGCACATCGAAAGTGTGGACATTCTCGAGGAGGCGACCTATGAGAATCTACCGCCCTCCGCCCATGCACGCATGGGCATGCATGCCGGCCAAAAAAACGTGCTGTTGCGCTTGGTGATCCGCGATCATACGCGCACGCTGACCAGCGCTGAGGCCAATATGATACGCGACGCCGTTTATCGCGCGCTGCACCAGGGCGAGTGTATGGAGCTGGCGGCGCCCGCGTGATGCCGCCGCGCAAGCAGGCCAGCGCAAGATCGAGATCGGTTCTCTTTTTTTCGACTTGAAAACCTGCACTCGCTGCGTCGGTACGGGACGCAATCTCAACAAGGCTTAAGTTTGACAATGTTAAGTTGGCTCTCAGAGCCCCCATTCTCTGTCATGCTGTAAGCACCTTCCCAAGAGAGCTGCACCAAGACCTAGGGAAGATGCTTACAGCATGACAGATTGAGATGGCGCGAACTTAACTTAACATTGTCAAGTTAGAACTCGTCCAACAAGTATTGCAATTCACCGGCGTAGTGGTTAGCTTAAACAGGATCTTGATCGATTCGGCGAACCCAAGGCGAAGTGCGCGACTTGTGAGTAGAAGTGGCGACAAGCTCTAACAACAGTTACTGGTACTTTTTCGCAAGGAGGTAGGATCGATGTCAACTTTTCGCAAGCGAGTTTCGAGGTTCACCATCGTGGCGTTTTGCTGCTTGTGGCTCACGGGTTGCGGCCAGCACCCGCAGAATGAAACCAATGGCCGCGTCGCCCCATTACTCGAAGGCATGGGAGACCTGCACCTTCCCGTCACCACCAAAAACCAGATGGCGCAGCGTTTCTTTGATCAAGGCTTGACGCTCTCGTACGCTTTCAATCACAAGGAAGCGGAACGCTCGTTTCGCGAGGCCGCGCGCCTCGATCCGGACTGCGCCATGGCGTATTGGGGCATTGCGCTGGTGCTCGGCCCCAACATCAACGCGGCCATGGATAACGCCGAAGTGCCCAATGCGTACACGGCTATGCAAAAGGCCTCGGCTTTGGCCAGTGCTGCCGGCGCCAAGGAACAAGCTTTCATCGGCGCTTTGTCGAAACGGTATGCCGCCGAGGCCGTCGCCGATCGTAAACCATTGGACGAAGCATATGCCAATGCCATGCGTGAAGTGGCGCAGAGCTATCCCGACGACCCCGACGCCACGGCACTCTTTGCCGAAGCGCTGATGGACTTGCATCCTTGGGACTTTTGGGAAAACGACGGCACGCCAAAATCCTGGACGCCGGAAATCGTGAGCACGCTGGAGGCAGGTTTGCAGAAGTGGCCGAAACACGCCGGATTGAACCATTTCTATATTCATACGGTCGAAGCTTCACGGGACGCGGGGCGCGCCACGCCCAGCGCCGATCTACTGCGCCATCTCGTGCCCGGCGCCGGCCATCTCGTGCACATGCCGGCGCATATTTACATCCGCACCGGACGCTATCACGATGCGGTTATAGCAAATGAAAAAGCCGTGCAAGCCGACAGCGGCTATCTCACGCAATGTCACGCGCAAGGCATGTATCCCGTTGCTTACGTGCCCCATAATCATCACTTTCTTTCAGCCGCCGCTACTTTTGCCGGCAACAGCGAAAAGGCGCTTTATGCTGCGCGGCACATGGCCATGCATCAAGATCAAAAGCTGATGCGCGAGCCGGGTTACGGCACACTGCAGCATTATACGACGATTCCCCTCTACGCCATGGTCAAATTTGGAAAGTGGGAGGACATTTTGCAGACAACAGCGCCGGATTCCGATTTGGTGTATCCGGGCGGCGTCTGGCACTTTGCCAGAGGCATGGCGTTTACGCGCACCAATCAATTGGAACAAGCCGCGCAGGAATTGGAAATCGTACAAGCTATCGCCGCGGACACGGCGCTCAAACACGTGACGATTTGGGACATCAACACGACGTACGATCTGATGCAAATCGCACGGGAAATGCTTGCGGGTGAGCTGGCGGCAAAACGCGGTCAATTCGATCAAGCGATTGCACACTTGCAAAATGCCGTTCGCTTCGAAGACAATCTCACCTACGACGAGCCGCCGCCATGGTACACGCCTAGCCGGCACAATCTCGGCGCGGTGTTGCTCGAAGCCGGCCGCACGGGTGAAGCGCAGAAGGTTTATGAAGAGGATTTGAAGAAGTATCCGGAAAATGGCTGGTCGTTATGGGGGTTGCAACAAAGCTTGATGGCGCAGGGCAAAAAGAATGAGGCCGAGGAGGTGCAACAGCGTTTTGAAAAAGCTTGGATTGGAGGGGACGTGAAGCTGGTGGCGTCTAGGTTATAGGAAGAGCTTTTGGCGTGTGAGCCGCTCGATGGCACTATCGGGCTGAAAATCGCGGCACTGCAGTCGGCCCCAACAAAAGGAGCTTAAGCAATTAAACTTTGAATAAAATTCCGAAAGCTTTCGCCCACGGAAAAGAACTCCCACGGAAACAAATATCTCTTTCCGTGGGAGTTTTTTTCCGTGGGCCAAGCTTTTAGAATCTTATTCTGTGTTCAGTTCACGACCCGGCTTCATACTTCTGCTTAAACCGCTTCACACTATTGCAAATGGCCTGCGCGATTTTTTGTTGCACGTCGGAAGAGCCGAGCAGACGTTCTTCCTTGGAGTTGGAGATAAAGGCCATCTCGACCAGAATGTTGGGCATGGAAGCGCCGACCAGCACGTAGAAACCAGCTTGATAAATCCCGCGATCGGGCAGCCCCACGACACTTTCCATTTCTTCCTGCACGATTTGCGCCAGACTCTCGCTCTCATGATTGAAAGCATTTTGCGCCATGGCGGTGAGGATGAATTCCTCCTCACTGGCCGCGGGCTTTTCCGATTCGTATTTGAGCACCGAGTTTTCCAACAGCGCGACTTCCAATGCTTCGTCGGTTCTGGCCGGGCCGAGAAAATAGGTCGTGGTGCCGTTCACCCGCCTGCTGCGGTTGGCGTTGCAATGCAAGCTGATGAACAGCTTGCCTTGTGCGGCGTTGGCGATTTGCGTGCGTTCGTCGAGTTTAATGAACTCGTCCGTCTCGCGCGTCATAATGGCTTTTACCCCCAACTCTTTCTCAATCAACTTACGCAGACGCAAGCCAACTTGTAATGTAACGTCCTTCTCTCTGATGCCGGAGGCACCCATGGCGCCGGGATCTTTGCCGCCGTGGCCCGGGTCGATCACAATCGTATCGATGCGCCATTTTTCCCGTTCTTTGTTCAAATTGCGCAACACTTCCTCGGGCACGACTTCCTGCGTGGGGAGCGACACCCAGATGTCGTTACCTTGCCCGCTGACGTTGATGCGGCTCGCTTCAATATCCTGCTGCAGCCGGAAAGAAATCTGGGCCACGTCGCCGGCTTGCACGGGTTTGACTTCTTGCACCAATTTCGTGGCCGCCAGCGGAGCCACCGCATTGGGAGAGAGGTGGCCGTCCAAAATATCGACGTACACCCAGCCGCGGCTGGCGCGGGTGGTGATATTTTTGCGCGAGAACGGCTCCGAGGTTTGAATGCGAATCAACGTGCCGTTCGTCTTGTCTTCAACCACGACCTTGAATATGTTCGGTGGCGGCGCCGTCTTTTCCGGAGCAGGAACAGCGGAGCCGGTTTCTGGCTGTAACTGTTTCGGCCAGTCGCCGCGATATAAAGGACGGATCAAGCCGGTGAAAGCCTGAAGCGGAACCAGAATATCGTCCTTGGAATAGCGGGTTTCTATCGGCATCTGCACCATGCGTTCGCCGACCTGCACGAACGGATTCATGGCCGTGACTTTGACTTGGACGTCGCCCAAGTACAAAATCACTTTGCGAGCTTTTTCGCTATAAAATGTACGGACATTGAGCATCTCGGCCAAATCTCCCAACGCAACGAAATCAAGATTCTCGCCGAGATCGGTGCGCACGGTCTTGAGCTCGTTTTGGGTGATTTGCGGGAAGGCCCGCGAACAAGGCACGAGAAAGAACCAGAATGAAAGCGGAAGGCTAATGAATGAGGGTAAGGAGCAACGCCAATGCTTTTTTAAAACCGTCCTGGCGGACGCTTCGTACGGAGGGGACGCCGGAATGGGTTTCTTATCAATTCGGGCCGTGATCCTGCGAGCGCAGATTTTCCCGGCTGAGCGATTGGCTGGCTCGTCTGAGAATTTGTTTTTCTTCGTCCGATAAGTTCTCGTATCCAACTTCATTGATCTTGTCCAGAATTGCATCGACGCGCTCACGCAAGTGCAGCTCGCGCTGGCGGCGTCGCACCACCTCTATTTGCCTGCGCTGTTCCGTGCGCCGGCGAAACCAATTCTTGAGAGCGGCCAGCCCGCGCCCGGTGCTGCCCCTCGTCGAGGAATATTCGAACAGGCTGCCGGGCTTGCGGCCGAACGCACGCCAGCGCCAGTCCATCTTGAGATACACAAATCCTACCAGCATCCCACCGAGATGCGCAAAATGCGCGACGCCGCTATTGTCGCCGAAAACACCCATGAGCAGCGAGAGCAAGGCCATGATCATGACCAGGTATTTGGCCATGATATGTACCGGCAAAACGAACAGGATCAGCAGCGTAATCATGCGATCCGAGAAAAGTATCCCAAACGCCATCAGGACGCCGTAAACGGCGCCCGAAGCACCGATGACGCTCGCGTGGGGGTTGAAGAAAAGCATTTGCACAACCGTCTGGCAAACGCCGGCGCCGATGCCGCAAATGAAGTAATAGATCAAGAACTGTCTGGCGCCCCAATAGCGCTCGATCTCGCAGCCGATCATCCAGAGCATGAGCATGTTGATGATGATGTGCCACGGGCCGCCGTGCAGGAACATGTAAGTCACCAATTGCCAAACGGCGAATTGGTGCACCACCTGAGCCGGCACCAGCTCGGCCCAGGTTAACCAGGATCCGAAAAAATTTTGCAAGATAAAACAGCCAAAGTTCGCAATGATCAAATACTTCACCGCGTTGGTCATGCCCGCGCCGATCTCAAAGCGATAGGATTGGCCGTAAGGACTCATGATCTGATCAGGCTGTTTCGCGATTAGACGGATTCAGGTGGTAAATATTTCTACAGGCAGCGGCTGAAAGTTGCGGAGTGTATCTGAACGAATACCAAGTCGCTTCCTGGCTTGGATTCTCACGCTTGCTTTCCTTATCCATAGGGCGAGAGCCGTTCATGCAAGCTGGCGGTGATCCGGCCGCTAGGGTGTGCGCGTAGTTTGTTTCAAACTGAGGCATAATATTAAACCAGCCTTCAAAAGTCAAGGAAAACCTTCCATGAAATCGGTGAAAGCCCTTGCTGGTGTTGATTTTTCATGAAATTTTGCTTATCGTCACGCTCGTGATGCTGCCAAACCGAACTTGGAACTGAAACAGAGGGAGTGGGCGTTGCCATTTTCGCATCGCATCGCGCCATGCGTGGCTTTATTTCGCAAGCTACTGCTTTTTGACAAGCTGACCTTGAGCGTATTGGTGGTCTTGCCGTCGTTATATTTGTTTTCAGGCAGAATCGCGGCGGCAGGCCCGATGCTGCGGTATGGTCACCTTATTGTGATTACGGCCGTGCTCGTGTTGATTCACCGGCAGGAATCCTTGCCATCGAGCCTGCGCTTGCTGCGCTATGGTTATCCCCTGCTTTGCCTGACCTTTTTCTTCGGTGAAGTAGGAGGAGTCGTCAGCATATTCTTTCCCTATTGGTTGGAACCATTCCTGATTCGCAGCGACGTCATTTTGTTGGGTGGCTGGCACGGCTGGGAATTCTTTGTGCCCTATTTGAATGCCGTGGAAGTCGAAATTCTCGCCTTTGCGTATTGGAGCTATTTCTGGCTGATTCCGCTGGTTGCCGGACTGCACTATCGCGCTCAGAGTGTGCAAAACGGTAAACCGCTTTTCTTTTCTTTTGAACGTGTCATGGCGCGGCTGTGCGCGGTCATGTTTACTTGCTATGGCCTGTTTCTGCTGCTGCCGGCACGCGGCCCGCATCATGCTCTGCACGTTCATATAGACCAACTGGTGTCAGGCGGTCTCTTCTTTCACGCCGTGCTTTGGATTCAAAAGCAAAGCGCCGTCGTCGGTGCGGCGTTTCCAAGCTCCCACGTTGCCGCAGCATGGACGCTGTGGCTGACGCTGCGTAAGGACTTCCGCACGACTCTCTGGCTTTTGTTGCCTCTGGTCGCGCTGCTGACAGTTTCGACTTTCATCTTGCAATATCATTACGTCGTAGATGCTGCTGCCGGTATGCTGCTGGCCTTCGCTTTTGAATGGTTCATGGCACGAAGCGAAGTGCCGGTTGCACCCCCGGCCGCGCGCAAGCCGGTGCAATACGCATGGCAGGAGTAATCATGCGCGGCGCTTCCTCCCGGTAGCCTCCTGGTGAGTCTGCGCACCGTTCCCTTCCGCAATAATCCCGCACGCTGCGATCTCCGGTGGATCTGATTTCCTTTCCCGATTACTTTTTTTGCCCCACTTACACAATCGGAACATCGGAAAAAACCTGTTTCACCCTGAGCCATGCGGTTGCAAAGGAGTCGCATGCGCGCGACAGCTTGCGCTATTTCCTCCGGCTGAGCATTACCTTGCAGTTATTGCTTTTTTCGGCAGATCGCATTGGCATTGCAGCAACTGGCCGAAGCGCCCGCCCGCTGGCATGATCATTGATAAGTTTAAGCGCGATTTATACAGCGGTTGGTGTGGGAACTGTGTTGTGCAAGAATATTCCGCATGCTCCGGAAAAACATTCGCCGTGCTTGAGTTGATTCGAAGCAGGAACGAGAAGGCAGAATGGCGAAGGTGAAATCTGTCCGGTAACGCCTCCAGTTTTTCCCCCAACCCACCGTCGCGCGATTTTTATCCCCTCGACAGATCACAAATCGCAAAACCGCTCCTATGATGGTACATTTGTTATTGTGCATAGAATGCCATCGTCATCAATTGTTCCGCCGAGCTATCATTTTCACTGTGAGACGCAAAACTGCTCACGCAAACGCGGCCGGGCAGATTTTGCAGCAATACCAGTCAGCTTACCAAAAAGGGATCAAGCATCGTGTTCATCCAATCGAAAAAGGTCGTTGCGATTTGCTTCCTGTTGACCGCCACTCTGGGGCTCGCCGCTTTGGCCTCGGCGCAGACCACCATGTACGGCGGGCGCGGATTGTTGCGCGTGTTCACAGCGGAGCCGCTCGGGCGCTCCCAGTTTTTCGTGCATTCCAGTTTTCTGACCTATCTCGACCCCACCAAGCGCGGCGGCAAGACTTTGGGTAAGGATTATACGATCAATCTCGGCTTCACCTGGGGTTTGACGCACAGCCTGGAAGCGACCGTCCAGGCGGTGCCCTATCAAGACGATCAGTTGCACGTTTGGGGACCGCCGGGAGATACGCGCGTTGGATTGAAGCTGGCATTGCCGGCACGCCTGGGAGGGATTTCGACGGGCCTATACGGCTTCACCGTCATTCCTACGGCGAAAAACTCCAACGTGCCTTACGAGCCCTATTCTTCGGGCAAGTTGGCAGTGGGTATGATGGGGCTGGCGACGATCGATATGACGCAGTCGTTTCCGCTCGTGCCCTTGAAGCTCTATCTGAACTTCGGCTATCTCGCGCACGATTTGCGCGGCTCCTTGTTCGCTTCGGAAAAGGACCAGTATGTCTTCGGCGCAGGCATCAAGTTTCCCATCCGCTCTTTCGTGCTGCACACCGAATACACCGGTGAAGTGTTTGTCAGCAATGATTCCGTGGCGTTTGCCGAAGGTTCCACGCGTCTAACGCAAGGGATAAAGTTTTTGGGACCCTGGGACCTCATTGTCGATCTCGCCGCCGACCTCGGCTTGCACAAAGTTGCGGGCACGCCGGTTTCTGCCATATATCAAAAAGATTACGCCGATTGGAAATTGGTCCTGAGCCTCAACTATCAATTCGGCGGCGGCCGGGAAGAAAGCGGCCCTGTGCTCGCCAGCACGAAGCGTGAAGACAAACGCGCCCAGCGCCAATTGGATGAGATCAAGACCAAGCGCGAAACCGCGCAACGCAGATTGCAAGACATGGAAGACGTACTCAAAGAGAAAACCGATGCGACTGAAAACAGCGAAGAGAATCCGCCACGATGAGGCGAGATTCATCCGCAACGGCAGTTATCACCTAATCAGCTCAACACCGGTGGTGGAATGAAGGAAACAACTCTCCGCAGCAGATTTTGCACGATCACCATTGCACTTGCTTGCGCGTGGTGTCCGGGCATGAGTGTCCGAGGCTATGCGTTGCCCGCGCCAAAACCCGCAGCGCCGGCAACGAAAGAACGAACCGCCGATCGCAACATGGAAAAAGTGGCACAGCGGATTTATCGCAGTGCACAACAGTTCTATTTCGACCGCGCTTATTGGAAAGCCGCGCGTGAATTGATCATCCTGCTGGACTACTATCCGGCGTTCAGACAGGCCGACGGCGTGTTGTGCCACTTGGGCGAGAGCTTGTATTCAATGGACATGTTCAATTCTTCGCACAAGATGTTCCGTTTTCTCGTGACCAAGTTTCCACAAAGCGAGTTTGTTCCTCAAGGCCTGTATGGCTTGCAACGCATTCAGTATCAAGCCGAGAATTACACTGAAAGCCTGAAAATTTACGACGCCATCCTCGCCAAGTATCCGGGCTCCGGATTGATGGACGGCGTGCATTACTTTGGCGGCATGTCATACTATCACCGGCGCGACTACGACCAGGCCGTGGAGTTGCTGGGCAAGATCGGAACACGCAGTGAATACTACGATTACGGCCTGTACACGATCGGCCTCTGCCATCTAAAAAAAAAAGCATAACCCAGGCGGTATCGATCTTACGCAAGGTGATCAGCCTGCCGCTGTTGCGACATGAGCAGCGCGAGGTGAAAGCCAACGCCCACCTCACCCTCGGATTGATCTACTACGAGCTGGGTTATTACCAGGAAGCGATCGCGCACCTGCGTCACATCAAGGAAGAAAATCGCGACCATCCGCAAGCGCTCTTGACGAGGAGTTGGGGGTCGATCAAGATGAACGATTTCCAGAACGCGGTGGTGACGCTGAACGCGCTTGTGGAAAAATACGACGCTTCTGAATTCGGCGAAGAAGCGCACTTTTTGCTCGGCCAATCTTATCTCAAGCTCGAGTTCTACGACTTTGCGGTAAAAGAGTACGACTACATCATTGCGCGTTATCCGGAGGGTGAAAATATCAGCGATCACATGGCCTCGATAGAAGCCGGCACGCGCAATCTGGAAGGGGCCGTGGAAAAGAGCAAAGTGCGCTTGCTGGTGCTGGAATCGAAATTGATCGATGCGATCAGTTTCGACAAATCGAACAACGTGCCGAAATACATCGTGGATCATTACCAACAGTTACAGCGCTCGCAAGACCAGTTGATTGCCGAGTTGATGTCGGAACGTAAGTACTTTGAACAACTCTCGAATGATGTGGAGCGCTTTCGCTCCGAGTTGGTGCGAAAGGAATCGCGGCGCCATTGGCGGGCGTACGCCGAGTACGGTAAGGCGCGGGCATTGTTTTTGAAGGGAATGCCGAAGCAAAACTAACATGAGTTTCCTTATGAGAGCCCCAAAATTCAACGTCGCATACGCCGCCGCCGCTACGGCGCTGCTGCTGTCTTTCGCAGCTTGGGTGAGGGATGCGGCTTACGGGCAAAACGCCGGCCTCCAGCTTGCGCGCCGCGATACGATCATCGTGCAGGACCTGGAAGCCGCGATCGTGCAAGGCGAAGATTTGATTCGCAAGTATCCCAACAGCGATTTTACACCGAGCGTGATGTTCCAGCTCGTGGAGCTGTACGTCAAACGCGCGGCTTTCGATTTCAACAAGAGTATGCAAGCCTACGAAGCCGACCTCAAGCGCTTCGATGCGGGCGAGCTCAAAGCCGAGCCGGTGATGCCGCGCGTCAGCTACGGCAAAGCCATCGAAATCGGCTACAAGATTTTGAAGCAATATCCCACGGCCGGGTTCAATGACAAGGTGGTGTATCGCATCGCGTTGTGCCAGCTCGAAGAGGCGAATCGTGATTTGGCGCGCGACTATTTCACAAAACTGCTGGAAGAATATCCCAAAAGTGAATACGTGCTCGAAGCCAGCTTCCGTCTGGGTGAGTATTATTTTGACAAAAAAGAATACGGCCTGGCCACGGATCACTATTCCAAGCTGCTGAATCATTGGCAAAATCCGTTTTTCGACATGGCGTTGTACAAGCTGGCGTGGTCGTACTACAACGTCAATAATTTTGCCAAGGCCATCAGCACGTTTATTTATCTGATTGACGATCTGAATCTGGTCGACAAAGCGGCGAACGCCGAAGTTCTGGGCAAAACCAAGGCGGATTTACGCCAGGAGTCAATCGAGTATCTGGCGCAATGTTTTGCCGAATACGGCGGGCCCGAGCGCACACGCGAATTTCTCGATAACTTTCGCGGCAAGGATTACGGCATCGATATCTTTTTGAAGCTCGCCGACATCTATCAAAACCGCAATTTTTACGACAACTCCAACAAAACGCTCGCGATCACGCTGGAACTGTGGCCGCTGTATGAAAAAGCGCCGTTGCTGCAAAACAAAATTGTTGAGAACTACCTGCGCAGCGGGGATGCCGCGAACGCCGAAGCAGCGCGAGAAAAACTCGTCAAGGACTACGGCCCAGGCAGCATCTGGATCGAGAAGTATTCCAAGCTGACGAAAAGCGATTCAGCGCAGCAAAAAGGGCGCGACAATGCGTTGGCGCTCGCGGAACAGAATCTCTACATCCTCGGCACCGAGGCGCAAACGCGCGCCCAGCAAAGCACCAATCCGGAAGATTTCCGGCGCGCGATCAAGCGTTATCAGCAATATGTGGAAAAATTCCCGGCAGCGGCCAACGCCGGCAAAGTGGTGTTCTATTTGGCCGAATGCCACTATGACATCCAGGAATACGCGGCGGCAGCAGACGCATATCAGCGGGTGATGGTCCAGTACCCCACCTCGGAATTTCGCGGCGAGGCGGCCTACAATCGCATTCTCAGCCATTTTGAAGAATTGAAGCTCGCAAACACGCCCGATACTTCGCAATATGTCCTGGCGAATTTTCTCGGCACGAGCAGGAGCGACACGCTGGTTGTGCCGAACAAGATTTATCCCAAGCTGCTGGTGGCGTGCAATGATTTTGTGACCCAGCTCGGCCCGCAGGGGCCCCGCGGTGGCAAAAGCGACCGCATGCCGGAATTGATGATGAAATACGGCGAAACGCTGTACAATCTCAAAGCCTTCGGCATGGCGCAGCAAGTATATGAGAAAATCATCACTGCTTTGCCGCAATCGCAGTACCTCGTACAGGCGCATTTACTGCACGCGCAATGCTCGATGGAAATGAAGACCGAGAAAGGCTATCTGGCCGCGGAAAAATGGGCGCGCAAAGTGACCGAAGAATATCCCGATTCCGTCCGCCAGGTGGTGAAGGCGCAGCGTTTGATCAGCTCGGCGAAATTCAAGCTTGCCGAAGGTTTCAAAGAGCGCGGCGAGTTGGCGCTGGCGGCGAAGGCATTCGAGAATATCGCGGCCTCGAGCCAGGACAGCGCGATCGCTGAAATGGCGTTCGCAGAATCCGCGGTGCAATACGACAAGTCCGGCGACAAGGAAAAGGCCATCGAGGTTTACGAGAAGTTTTATCTCAAGTACCCCCATTCTCCGCGGATCGACGAAGCTCTGTTCCGCGCCGCCTTATTGTGCGAAGAGATGGACAAATGGACGCGCGCTTCGCAGAACTATCTGGCGTTGGTGACCGCCCGGCCGCATTCGCCGTACGCAGCCAAGTCCGTCTTCGCCGCCGCCCGCTGCTACGAAAACGCCGGTTTGCTGGAAAACGCCCTGAAGAACTACGACCGTTATCTCACCGAATATCCCGATGAAATCGACCAGTATCTGGAAGCGTTGTGCCGCGTGGGCGAGATCCACTATCAGCGCAAAGACTACACGCGCGCCGGAGAATATTTTCAGCGCACCATCGCGCGTTATCGCGAAAACATGCAGCAAGGCATGCCCATCGAGCCGTATATGGCGGCGCAAGCGCAGTTTCGCCTTGGGGAAATGAAATTCGAAGATTACAAACGCATCCATCTCGAGCCACCCATTGACAAAAGCTTGCAACGCAAGCAAATGCTGTTCACGGAAGTGGTGAATATTTTCAAAGAAACCGCCAAGTTTCAAGTGGCGGAGTGGTTCACCGCCGCTTCTTATCGCATCGGCGAAACCTATGAAGAATTTGGCCGTGCGTTCTGGGAATCGCCCCGGCCCGCCAACCTGGCCGAAGAAGTACTCGCGAAATACGAGGCGCAGCTCGCGCTGAAGGTACGTCCATTCAAAGAGCGCGCCTATGAAACCTATCAAGGCACGCTACGTCAAGCCGAAGAAAACGGCATCGCAAACGCCTGGGTGGACAAAAGCCGGGAGCGCTTTCAAGTTTTGGCGGTCGAGTTGGGCTTCGAGCAAAGCACGGCACCGGACAGCGCGGGCGGCGCAGCGCCGCCGCCCACTGATCATGGCGCAACGAACGGTGCCACCACCGGATCAGCCGCGCCCAACGGCAACAGTATGAATAGCGCGACGGCGAAGGGCAACGAGAAGTAATGCATTCATTTCAATCACCTTTGGTTTTAGAACCGACTTGTCAAGGAGACTAGTGGAGAGC